>JAEUAF010000233.1 GCA_019695485.1 Sorangium sp. | reverse complement strand
GCCGAAAGTGAGGCGCTCCTCGCGCTGCTGGGAGGCGAGGGGGTCCAGGCAGAACGGGTAGGGACGGCGGGGGAGGCCCTGCGACTCTTGGCCCGGCAGCGCTTTGGCTGCATCATCGTCGATCTCGGACTGCCGGACATGGACGGCGTGTTCTTGCTCGAGGCGCTGAAGAACGGCGCCGATGGGGCGGCGCCTCGAGTCATGGTGCACACAGGGCGCCTCTTGAGCCAGACCGAGACGCAGAAGCTCGAGGCCTTCGCGCACGCAGTGATCACCAAGAATTCGGCCTCAAACGAACGCTTACTCGAGGAGCTGCGGCGTTTTCTTAAGGACCTCGCGAGTCCCTCGCCCGAGCCCATTCCCGAAAACTCTGGGGTCATGCTGGCCGAGGTCGACGCGGCCCTTTTGGGAGTCAAGGTTCTGGTCGCCGAGGACGACATGCGCACCGCGTACTCGTTGTCCGCGCTACTCGGTGGCAAAGGTGCCGACGTGTTGGTGGCCGAGACCGGACGCGAAACCCTCGCGCTGCTCACGCAACACGCTGATGTGCGCGTGCTCTTGCTGGACATGATGATGCCGGAGATCGATGGCTTCGAAGTTCTGCGAAATCTGCGTCAAGAAGGGCGCTTTCAAGGCCTGCCCGTGCTTGCGCTCAGCGCGCGCGAGACCGGCGGCGAGCGTGAGCAGTGCCTCGCGGCAGGAGCGAGTGAATTTCTGAGCAAACCGGTCGACAACGTGCGCTTGCTCGCCACGCTGAGAGACTTACTCGAACCAAGGACTGGCGATGCGGCGCATGCTTGAAGGCCCGGCTCGGCAAGGCCACGCGAAGGCAGCGGTGCTGGTGGTCGACGACATCGAGGGCAACATTCTCGCCCTGGAGACGCTGCTCGCGGATATGGATTGCGAGGTTGCCGTGGCGCGTCGCGGCAGCGAAGCCCTGCGCTTGCTCTTGAAGCGAGAATTCGCCGTGATGTTGCTGGATGTCCAGATGCCAGAAATGGACGGCTACGAAGTCGCTCAACATGCACGCAGCAACCAGAGCACGCGGGAGGTACCGATCATCTTCCTCACAGCCGGCAATCAAACGGAGGACCGTGTGTTGCGCGGCTATGGGTCCGGCGCGGTCGACTTCCTATTCAAACCGGTGAATGCTGCGATTTTGCGCAGCAAGGTGCGGGTCTTCCTGGAGCTCTTCGAGAGCCGTAGCCAAATCGCCACTGCCAAGCTCGAGCTCGAACGAACCAACGCCGAGCTCCGCGAGCTCGCGACCGAGAAAGCGGCGCTCGCGGACCGCTTCAAACACGCCAACCAAGAACTCAACGTCGCGTACGAGGAGCTCAAGGCGACCCAGAGTCAGCTCGTTCAATCGGCGAAAATGGCGTCTCTCGGTGAGCTCGTGGCCGGCGTCGCGCACGAGATCAATAACCCCTTGAGCTTCGCGATTGGCCACCTGCAGACGGCCCGCAAAAGCCTCGCCCAAGTTGACGCCGAGCTTTCAGAGCTCTCCGCCGCTGGCAAGGAACACTGGGCGCGCGCCGTCAATCGCCTGCTCGAGATGAACCTGGGGCTCGAGCGCGTGCGTGACCTGGTGATCAAGCTCCGCACCTTCTCGCGGCTCGACGAGGGCGAGTGGGGCAGCGTGAGCTTGAGCGAGAGCGTCGATTCGGTACTGACCATCTTGGGCCCACGCATGCGGCGTGGCGTTGAGGTCGAGACCCGCTTCGGTGAGCCCGATCGGATTGGCTGCTACCCGGGCCCGCTGAATCAGGCGATCGCGAATTTGGTCTCGAACGCCCTCGACGCCATGCCCGAAGGCGGCAAGCTGATGATCGAGACGGGGGCAGTCGATGCTTCCTGCGAGATCGTGGTGACTGACAGTGGGAGCGGGATTCCCGCGGAAATTCGCGAGCGCGTGTTGGAGCCGTTCTTTACGACCAAGCCCGTCGGCGAAGGCACCGGCTTGGGTCTGTCGATCACTTATTCCATCGTAAAGAAGCACGGCGGCACGCTTTCGCTCGGCGAAGCGTCAGGCGGAGGCACGCGTGCGGTTATTCGCATCCCAATGGAGGCGCGACACGAACCATGAATGCACTGAGTGTTGGTAAAGACCGCGTGCTCTTGGTGGACGACGAGCCGCAAGTGCTGGTAGCGCTCGAAGACCTGTTATCGGACGAATTTACCATCTTGAAGTCCGAGTCAGCCGCTGGCGCGCTGGCGTTGGTGGAAAAAGAGCCGGAAATCGCGGTCGTCATCAGTGACCAGCGCATGCCGCGCATGGGCGGCGACGAGCTGTTGGCGCGTCTGGGCAGCTCGTCGGACGCCGTGCGCATCTTGATCACGGGCTTCGCCGATCTGTCGGCCGTAGTGCGCGCCGTGAACGAGGGCAAGATCTTCGCTTACGTGACCAAGCCTTGGAACGCGACCGACTTCCGGCTGACCGTTGGCAAGGCCGTGCAGCACTTCCGACTCTTGCGCGAACTCGCGGACGAGCGCCGACTACTGCGCGACCTGATGGACAACATTCCGGACGGCATCTACTTCAAAGATCGAGAGCTCTGCTTTCGCAGGGCGAATCGCGCCTTCGCGGCGATGGTGGGCGCGGAGAGCCCTGACGCTTTGGTCGGCATGAGCTTGAGTGATCTCACCTCCAGCCCGGAGTTTGCCCGCGAGTCGGAGGCCGACGAGCGGCGGCTCTTGGAGCACGGCTCGCCGCTGCTCGACGTGGTGCGTCGGCACCGGCAAGGCAAGAAAGAGGGGGCTTGGGTCTCCGAGACCAAGGCTCCCATTTTGAGTTCACTCGGAGGCACCCTTGGTATCGTCGGCGTGTGGCGCGACGTCACCGACCGCATCGAGATGAGCGAGGCTCTCCGGAACAGCGAGGAGCGGCTTCGCGAGCAGACCAGTGTGTTGAACTCGATCCTCGACAGCATGGGGGACGGCGTGGTGGTGGCCGACCGTGAAGGGCAGGCGCTGCTCTTCACCGAACAGGCGGAACGCCTGCTGGGCGGGCCTCCACCCGAGAAGCTCACGGCGGGTTGGCACGAAGCGTTCGGCATCTGCTTGGTCGAGGACAAGCGCCCGCTCGCCGACGCGGACAACCCGCTCTTGCGCGCAATGCTCGAGGAACGCACGGTCAGCCTCGAATTGCTGGCGAGGGACGCGCACGGTCCCGAGCGGGTGCTGGCGGTGACCGCGACGCCATTGCGCGGCAAAGCCGGTCTGGCGGGCGGCGTGGCGTTGTTGCGCGACGTGACCCAGGAGCGCGCGCTCGAGCAGCAGCTCTTTCACTCGCAAAAGATGGACGCCATCGGGCGACTGGCGGGCGGTGTGGCGCACGACTTCAACAACCTCTTGTCGGTCATCCAAAGCTACGCGCAGCTGTTCTTGAACGGCATGCGCGAAGACGATCCGCTGCGTGAAGACATGGGTCAGGTGATGGCGGCGAGTCAGCTCGCGGCGTCGCTCACGCGTCAGCTGCTGGCATTTTGCCGCCGTCAGGTGGTTCAGCCCAAGGTCTTGCAGGTGAACGCCGTGGTCGCCGACATCGAGAAGATGTTGCGGCGCATCATCGGAGAGGACATCGCGCTAGTCACCAGTCTGTCCCCGGGGCTCGGTGCGGTGCGCGCAGATCCGGGGCACATCGAGCAGATCATCGTAAATCTTACGGTAAACGCACGTGACGCCATGCCGGACGGAGGCACGCTGCGCATCGAGACCGGGAATGTACGCCTCGCGCCGGAGCAGGCTCAGGCGCGCGCGGTGCAAGCGGGTGAGTACGTGGTGCTGCGCGTGAGCGACACCGGAATCGGCATGAGCCCCGAGACGCGCGAGCGCATTTTCGAGCCGTTCTTTACGACCAAAGACGTGGGTAAGGGCACCGGTCTCGGCCTTTCCACCGTGTACGGTATCGTGCAGCAGGCCGGCGGCCAGATCGTCGTCGAGAGCGAGCTCGGTCACGGCACGTCCCTCGAGATTCAGTTTCCGCGTGTCGACATCGCGCGTGCTGACGGCCCGGACACGCAATCGATCGTCGCCGCCAGTGCGAAGACGGCCACTATCTTGCTCGTTGAAGACAACGAGGCGGTGCGCACCGTCGGCGCGCGCATTCTACGCGGCAGCGGCTACACCGTGTTCGACACCGGGCGCGCCAGCGAGGCGCGCGCGCTGTGTCGAGACCGCGGGGCCGAAGTGAACCTGCTCCTGATCGATGTGGTGATGCCAGAGATCAGCGGGCCGAAACTTGCCACGGAACTTGTCGTCCTCTGCCCAAATGCGCGCGTGCTCTTCATGTCTGGCTACGCCGGGACGACGTTGCCGAGCGAAGACAGCTGGCACGAGCGCGCTGGTTTCCTCGAGAAACCCTTCACCCCCGCGAGCCTCGTGAGCCGGGTTCGCGAGGTCCTCGAAACGGCGACAAGCGTCGGCGACCGAGCGTCTTAGAAGGCACCCTCGATGCCGAGGGAACGCTCGCTCAGCCACGGTCGCGCCGTGACACTGCCCACGTGTGCCGTGGGAGCTGCCTCGGATTTGCCGCCGCTCAGCAGCAAAATCGTGCCCAGCGCGGCACCCGCAAGCCCAACGCCGAAGCCCACCGTGGAGATGGTGGCCAGCGTGTTGGCGCTGTCGAGCGCAGCGTGCTGGCTCGGGCCGCACTTCTGGTTCGGGCAGTCGAGAGAGCCTTTTTTGCTGATGGCAAGCACGCCCGTGATGCTGCCTACGAGCAAGCCGGCGCCGCCAATACCGAATGCGACGTAAGCGCCCGTGTGGTTCTTCGCGGGCGGTGCTGCGGGGGGTACCGCCGGTGCCGGTGCCGGTGCCGGCGCTGGCACAGCCGCGGCTGGCGTCACCGCCGTTCCTGG
>JAEUAF010000010.1 GCA_019695485.1 Sorangium sp. | reverse complement strand
GCCGGCGATGTCGGTGTAAAAGCGCGGCAAGCGCTCTCTCGAACCCAACCGAAGCCGCGTCACATCGATCACCGCGCCGTCACCGTACAGGGTGACCTCGGCGTCCGCGGGCTGTTCGTTGGTGTTGGTGACCTCGAGCATCACCTCGACGCGTGACTTGTCGAGCGGATAGCGCCGCGCCGCGAACTCGGTGATGGCCAGGTTTCGGTCACCAGTGCCAACTGGCAGCACCTGAATCGGAATCGAGACCGGGCCGCTCGGCAGCGCGAGCGCGCCGTCGGTGGCAAGCACCACGGAAGGCTCGGGGAGTCCACGCAGACTGTCCTCGGCGAAGCCGAGCGCGCGGGCGAGATCAGCGGGCGTGTCCTCGGCGCGCACGCGATCGATGGCGGCCTCGAGCTCGCTCGGCTCTCCGCTCAGGGTGCTGAGCGGTGTCGGCAGCATGTCCATCTGCACGACGACTGCGCGATCATTGGCGCCGAGACCGCGCACGAAGCGCTTCGCCGCCTCCTTTGCGGCGAAAAGGCGTGAGGGCTTCACGTCGATGGCTTGCATCGAAAGGCTGGCGTCGATCAGGACGACCACGTTCTTACCGCGCGGCGTACCTTCGCCAATCCGCGGATCCCCGAGCGCGAACACCAGCGCGGCCAACAGGACGAGCTGCAGCAACAGCGACAACCAGCGCTTCAGCTGCGAAAACAGCTCATTGCTCTCCTGATCGCGTAGCACGCGGTCCCAAATGCGAGCGAAAGGCACGGCCACCGCGCGGCGCCGGAGCTTCAGCACGTACAGCACGACCGCGGCCACCGCCGCGGCGCCGAACACGGCGAGCAGCGCCGACGGAGACATGCCGACGAAGTGCATCAGCGCAAGAATCCCCCGCGCCGAAATAGCTCCAGCACCAGCTCCTCGAAGGGAGCGTCGGCGTCCGCCGCGAAATAGGGGACTTGCCGAGACGTGCAAAAGCGCTCGATCTCCTGACGATAGTCGACCAAGGCTTGGTTCATGCGCCGCAGCAGCGCCGGCGTCACGGTCACCTCGCGCTCTTCACCGCTCTCGCAATCGTAGACTCGGAGGTCGCCCTTGAGATCCGGATGCCCATCGCGCGAATCGAAAACATTCAGCACGTAGGGCTCGAACTTGTTGAAGCGCAGCACATTGATGCCGCTTTCGAAGCCCTTCGGGTCGTACAGATCGCTCACCAGGACCGCGAGGCCGCGCCGTTTGTGCTGGGCAACGAAGGTCGCGAGCGCCTCCCCGAGGTCGGTCGGGCCTCCGGGTTCGAGTGCCGACAAGAACTCGAACACCTTGAAGATGCGGCCCTTGCCGCGCGTGGGCGGCATCCGCGACACCACCCGATCGGAGAGCGCGACCAGCGTGACGCGATCGAGGTTTGCGAGCCCCACGTAGGCCAGCGCTGCGCACAAGCGCCGCGCCTGATCGAACTTCTTGCGACCGCCGAAATGCATCGAGCTCGAGGCATCGATCAAGAAGTAGATTCCGAGATCCTCTTCTTCTTCGTAGAGCCGCACCAACAAGCGCGAGAACCGCTGGTACACGTTCCAATCGACGTAGCGAAAGTCGTCGCCGGGCACGTAGTCGCGGTGGTCGGCGAACTCGACACCGCTGCCCTTCTTCTTGCTGCGTCGCTCGGCGCGCAATCGCCCCGAGAACACGCGCCGACTGACGATCGCGAGCATCTCGAGTTTTCGCTGAAATTCGTCGTCGAACAGCGCGTCCTTTTGCGCCTCTCCCGGCGTCGAGACTCTGCGAAAGCGGTCGAGCAAGCGCATGCCGTCAGTCCTTGGCGCTGGCCGTCAACTGCAGGATCTCGTCGATCAGGGTGTCGGGGCGTACGCCTTCGGCTTCGCCTTCGAAGCTCAGCAAGATGCGATGACGCAGCGCGGGGCGTGCGGACGCCTTGACGTCGTCGATTGCGGCGGCGAAGCGGCCGTCGAACAGCGCGCGCACCTTGGCGGCGAGCAGCATGGCCTGCACGCCTCGCGGCGAAGCACCCGTGCGCACGAAGCGCTTCACGCTGGCTGGCGCGCCCTCCCCGTTCGGGTGCGTCGCCTGCAGCACGCGGATCGCGAAATCGCGCACGTGGCGCGCGGCGGGGACGCGGCGCACCAAGGCTTGCATCCCCAGCATTTCCGCGCGGCTGATCACCGGCCGGAGCTCGGTCTCCTCGTCACTCGTGGTGCGCTCGAGAATCGTGTGCAGCTCCTCCCGAGAAGGGAACGGGACCTCGAGCTTGAAGAAGAAGCGATCGAGCTGGGCTTCCGGTAGCGGATAGGTGCCCTCCATCTCGAGTGGGTTCTGCGTGGCGAGCACGAAGTACGGCTCTTCGATGGTGTGCGTGGTGCGGCCGACGGTGACGCGGTGCTCTTGCATGGCTTCGAGTAGCGCGCTCTGCGTCTTCGGCGTGGCGCGGTTGATCTCGTCGGCCAGCACGACATTCGCGAACACCGGGCCGCGACGGAACTCGAACACGTGCTTGCCGTCAGCAGCCTCGTCGAGCACCACCGTGCCGATGATGTCGGCGGGCATCAGGTCCGGCGTGAACTGAATGCGCTTGAATTCCAGGCCAAGCGCGCTCGAGAGTGTGCGCACGAGCAAGGTCTTACCGAGCCCCGGAACGCCCTCGAGGAGAGCGTGTGACCCCGCCAACATGCAGGAGAGCACGCCGTCGATCACCTCGCGATTACCGACGATGACGCGCCCGATTTCCTCGCGGAGCGTGCCCACCTTCTTCTGAAATTCCTCGACCTCTCGCCGTGCGTTGTCGCTACTTGTCATGGCAGAGCTCACTCCCGTGGTCGGATCAATTGAAAGTACCTTCGAACGTAGAAGCGGTAGCCCGGCGGGATCTGATCGTGCTCGAGCGCTTGCTCTGCCACCGTGTGGTAGTCGACGTACACATCCCGGTAGGCTTTGCCGACGAAACCGCGCTCGGCCGCGCCGTGAATGACTTCGGCGGACGCGGCGCCCTGGCCCGTGTCGGGGGCAGCCGCGGTGACGTCGTGCGTCTCCCCCTTCAACGCGGTCGGGTCACCCGCCATATGTTCGTCATGGCCACGGCCCGCCTCACGCCCGCTCGCCGCCTCGCCCTGACCCTTGGCGTCCCCGTTACCGGAGGCCGGGTCGCCGGCCCCTGAACCGGCACCGGGCACGCGGGTGATGCGCGGCACCTGCACCTGCTCGATGCGACCGATCTGGCCCGGACCGGCACCGCCCTTTTGCGAGCCCGATTGGGACTCGCCCTCACCTTCACCGGAACCGCCGCCCCGGGCACGCTGACCAAAGCGCGCCATCTGGCGCTGTCGTTCTTTCCCGCCCTGCCCCTGCTGACGCAAGAGCTCCTTCATCTCGCGCAGGCGCTCGAGTAGCTCGCGCTTCTCTTTCTCCCCAAGCTCGCGTTTTTCGACCTTTTCGAGCTCCTCGGCGCTGCGACGAATGTCCTCGGCGCCGGCGCTGGTCTCCTTGGCGAGATCCTGCGCGGCCTGGGCCAACTGGCGATCCAAATCGCTGATCTCGCGCGCGGCGCGTTCGGCGCGCTCCTTATCGCGGTCTAGCCGCTCGAGCTTGCGCTGGTTCTCGGCGAGGTTGCCCTCGGTTTTGTCATTCGGAGCCTCCGCAGACTTCCGCTTGAGCAGGCTCTGCTTTTCCTCCGAGAGCTCGCGGCGCCGTTGTTCGATGGCGGCCAGCCGCTCAGAACTGACGCGGCTGGCACGCTCGACCGCACTCCTGAGCCGATCGAGCTCCGCCCGGCTGGGCGCCTGGGTCTTTCGCTTGAGTCGCTCTGCGAGGTCTCGCAGCGCCTTCGCGGCGTCGGCCAAGCGCTTTTGCTCCAACGCCTGCGCTGCATTTTTCGCGAGCCCACTGCGGCCGAGCTCACGCGCCAGGCCTTCGAGCCCAAGCTCACGTGCTTCACGGTCGATCTCCGCGCTCTTGGCGAGCTCGGCTTCGAGGTCGCTCAGCCGCTCGAATGCCTCGCGACGCTCGAGCCTACGGGCGGCGATGTCCTCGATCAGGGTGTTGAAGCGGCGAATCGCGGCCAGCGAGGCCGGATCACCCGACTTTTCAGCGAGCCTTCGAGCAATGTCGCCGAACAAATCGAGGTCGTCGGCGGCCATGACGACTGGCTCGAACGACGGGGGCGGCGGCAAGACTCGCGTCAGACGCACCTCGAACCATGCGCAAACCCCGAGCGCTGTCGCGAGCAGGAGAGACCAGGCAAATTCGCGTGGAATCGGCACGGGAACGGCTCGCCGCGCGTCCAAGCGATCGACCACGGCGAGGCCATCTTCAATGGCGGCCGCCGAAAAGTCGGTCAGCTCGCCGGGCGGCAACTCCAGCAACGACAGCGCGATCGTGACGCGATCCGAAAGCCCGTGATGCTGGTCGAGCGCCAGCGCTCCGGCCCAGCGCGGGGGCCGGCGCAGCAGGGCCAGCAAGGCAGCGCCCACAGTCAGCCCCGCAAGAACGATCGCGATGCCGAGCAGCGTGCGCTGCGTTGCCGGGCCGATCCCGAACACCTTCACGGCCGCCAGCGCCGCAGCCGAATAACCGAGCGGCGCCGGCAGCCAGAGCGAAAGCCGGTCGAGGGCCGCGCGCGCGCGCAAACGGCGATCGGCCCGCGCTGCGGCGCGACGCGCGCGGCGCGCTGCCCGGACCTCAGCCACGCGCACCTCGCAGCCGAGCGCCGCGGCTGGTCCTTGCCGACGAAACCAGCGGTCTCGACGGGGGTGGCTGCTGAGAACGGACCCACATGAGCATCAGAACGGCCAATGGCCGGGAAAGTTCCCCGGGCGGCGAACTCCCTTCAAAACTGGCGTTCGACTCAAGTTAAGCACCGACTTTGCCAGCTGGACAGCAGTTCGAACCACAGCACTGTCGTGTCACGGAGGCCGGCGCGGAACCGCCACAGCCCGAGGCGCGCACACCGTCATGCCCTCCCACATCGACTCCTTCGCGGCGCCGCCTTCCGAAACGCGCATGCCATCCGAAACCCCACGACGATCAAATGCCGCGTTCAAGCCCTTGCCGAGCGTCGTGCGCTGCGCTCGAATGGCGACCGGTAGCCCGAGGCGAGAATGGATCAGAATACGAAGACAGTAGTCCTGGTGGCAGATGACGAGCCGAGCACGCTCGCGATGGTGTCCAGCCACATTCGATCGAAGGGCTTCAGTGTACTCGAAGCGTCCGATGGCGACCAAGCGTGGGAGCTCGCGCATGAGCACTTGCCGCACTTGGTGATCCTCGACGTGATGATGCCCGGCATGAGCGGGTGGGAAGTGTGTCGCAAGATCCGCGAAGCGGTCTCGCTAGCGCACACCGGCGTCATCATGCTCACCGGCATTGGCGAGAACCTGAACGAGATGACGTCGCCGCTCTACGGTGCCGACGCGCACGTCGACAAGCCCTTCGAGTTTTCCGATCTCGATCGCAAGATCAACGCCACACTCAAGCGGCGACAGGCCGGTGCGGTTGGTCGCGGCGAGGACGATGAGGAGGCTCAATCCCCGCGAAAAAGGCCGGGAAAGAAGGGTTCGCCAGTCGAGCGACCAACGCTACCATCTGCCGCGCCAACACCGCTCAAAGCGCGCGACGCGCGCCGCGAAACGCCCAAGCCACCCGTGAAAGCCAAGCCCGCACTGAAACAGTCCGTGCGCGGCGACGATGAACGAGGCGCGCCGAAGGAGCTCGCCCGTTCACGCGACGACTCCAGCAAGAAGACGACTTCCACCCCCAAAAGAGCGAGACACGCGTCTGCCAAGCGACAAGTGAGGACGAGCACCATGAAAGAGAAGCCGAGAGCGAAGACCGCGCCCACGAAGAAGTCGGCCGCGGTGAAACCCGTAGCCAAGAAGGCGCCAGCGAAAGCCGTGCCGAAAGCCAAGAGCCCTGCGAAGGCGAAGGCGACTCCCGCCGCGCCGATGAAAAAGTCGGGCAAGGCAGCGCGGGCGAGCGCGCCCGCAAAGGCAAAAGCCTCGCCTGTCAAGTCGGCAAAAACGAGCGCCAAGCCCGCTTCGAAGGCAGCAAAAGCGACCAAGCCCGCGCCCAAGGCGGCCAAGCCCGCGCCCAAGAGCACCAAGCCCGCTGCCAAGGCCGCCAAGCTGATGCCCAAGGCCGCAAAGCCGATGCCCAAGGCGGCAAAAGTAGCGGCGAAGCCGGCACCCAAGGTGACAGCCAAGCCTGCTAAGCCCGCGGCGAAGCCGGCCAAGGCCGCAAAAGTGCCGGCCAAGGCCAAGGCGGCCCCCAAGGCAGCCAAGCCGGA
>JAEUAF010000773.1 GCA_019695485.1 Sorangium sp. | reverse complement strand
CCGGCGGCGGTGTCGGCGGGGGCATCCGCATTGTGTTGGGCGGCAACGGCGGCGCGTCGACGCTGACGGGTGGGGCCGGCGCTGACAGCGGCGACACGTGTGAGCCAGCTCTACTTTTCGAAGCCATCATCGCGGGTGCGGTACACCACCTTGGAACGTGCGTGGCCGCGCCACCTCCCGAGCCCGCGGAGCGTCTGGGCCGGTTGAGAGGCGCCGTCATCATCGACAGTGAGGGTCGCGTGATCGACAACACCGGTCTCGAGGGCGATGAAAAGCAAAGCTGGCTGCAAGGGCTGGCGGGACAGCGCTGGGTCTGCATGGCGGGCCAAGTCGTGGGATACAAGTGCACCGCCGCGGCTTGATAGGAGCTCTAGGTCTTCTTGTGCTGGCGGCGCTGGCAGCAACGGCCGCGTGTGGACGAGTGGCGGACGGCGATATGCCCACGGCGCCCGGCGCTTTCAGCGCCACGGGTGGAGACTCGGCCGGGTCGCTCAACGCCGGAGGTTCGCTTGGTGGCGCACCCGCAGGTTCGGGCGGTACTCCAACTAGCGGCGGAGTTGCGACCGCCAACGTCGGCTGCGACTCCGGCCCACCGCACATTGGTCCGTGGTGCGAGAGTGAGACACATCTCACCGTGGCGCCGACGAGCGTCGCGTGCCGCTACGCCATTCTCGATGCCCCTCCGGAGGAACTCATGCCCACCGTGCTCGCCAACGATATCATCGTCGCAATGACGCTTCGCATCGGCGCGGGGCAGGAACAGCTGCCCTATCTACCGCGAGGCAACGCCCCGGACTGTGAGAACGTCATCGGACCGAACTCGCCCGGCTGGTTCCTGGACTACAGCGTCAAGCCGCCTGAGCTCGGGCTGTGTCCTTGCACGTGCGACCGGGTGCAAGCGCTCGGGGGCATCGACGTGATTTTTCAATGTGGCGGCGGCGAAGTGTACTCAGGCTGACGTTCCGCTCGGAAAGAACCGCGTTGTGCGCGGGGAGATGGCGCGCCTTGGGCTCGCCGCGCGGCCCAACGGCGCCGGCATGCTTACTCTTGCCTGAATGGGTTCACGATTGTGACGGAGCCGAAACGCTGCCCGGCGTTCTTCCCCTTCGCATCGCGGTCCTCCGCGTAGATCAGGATATTCGTGTCAACGAAGCTTGGCACGGTCGTGCAATTCTTCCCGAGAGGGTGGCTTGCCGCCGCCCAGGTGCTGCCCCCGGCTCAGTCGCGCCAACGCCGACTGCCGCGCTTTGGCGTAGCCGCGCTGTCGCTCTACGAGACCGGCAATCTCAGCCCGAAGGAACGCGGACACGGAAAGACCGCGCTGCGCCGCCAAAACGCGGGCCTCGCGCAAGGTCTCTTCGTCCACGGTCAGCGTGATGTTCCGAGCAGTAGACACGTGGAGAACGTGTACCACGTGGAACACGTGTCGGCGTGGCCGACTCAGCGTGGAAGTCCCAGCGCGGACGTTGACCGCGAGGTGCGTGGATCCATTGCGCCCGTGGTCCACAGCGAGCCAGCGCTTAAAACGATCGCGCAGCCGCTTCTCGCGCGCCTCGGTTCGCTCGCGCGGCGAAGCCCGGTCCGAGTCGCACAAGTGAGCTCAGTGCTGCTCCGGCGTCGTCTCCCGCGCCAAGATCCGCGCGTGACGAAAGTCGATGATTTTGCCTTCGGGGTCGAACTCGACTCGAACTTGCGCGAGGATCATTCGAAATTCCTTGGCGGCGACGACATAGTATCGGCAGCGCTCGCTGTACGTGAATGCGTTGCCGCCCTCGTCGTGGAGGGTCGACTCATCGAACAAAAACTCATAGCTCTCGAACTGCTTGGGAAACACGTCCCGGATGTAGTGGTCGAGCGCGCGCTCAGTCGGGTGCTTCATCGTGATGTACTGCTTCACGTTCGGGGCGAAGTAGTGCGCGGCCTCGAATTTGCGTCCGTTCAATTCAGCGTAGTAGCGACGCAGCGTGGCGAGCGCGGGGCCCAGTGAGGGCGCGGCTGGCGCGGGGGCCCCCGCGGCGGTCGATGGCGTTGCGCCTGATGTCGGCGGCTGCGCAGGCGACGGCGCTGTTGGAGGCGCTGTGGTTGTCGCTGCAGGCGGGATGGCTGGCGGCGTCGTAAGCGGGGTGGCTGACGTAAGCGTGGCCGGCGACGGAGGCTCGCCGACAGGCGGTTCACTGGAGCTGGCTGTTGGAACGGGAGTCGCGGGCGGAGACGCCGTCGCTTCCGGCGCGCTCGTCGGCGCGGAAACCGCGGGCGGAGCGGGCGCCGCGCACGCACCGAGCCCAAGGCTAAAGAGGCCTAGCAGCCACACACCACTCCGCACAAAGTCGACTCGAGCACGCCACGCCGTCATTCCGGCAACTTACGTCGACTGCTCGCGAACGACCAGTCGCAGTTGCGTCGCCCGCAGCGGACCGAGGCGGCGACGCACTGGCCCGAGGTCCTGCGTCAAAGTCGAACTTATCGGCTCCTCGCTCGCTCGACGCCCGCCTCGGCAGCTAGACGGGGCGCCTGCTCGAGCGTCGCTCCGTTCGCGGCTGCGCGCACACTCAGCGCGAGCGAACAGCCATCGATGCGGCTTGCATACTCCGCGCGAGCGGCCGCCCCAAGCCAGCCCGGGTCGACCGCGCGACGCAGCCGCAGACGGACTTGTTCCGTTCTCAAATCGATCAGGCTCACGCGAACTAAGTGTGGTCGTTCGCCGTCCAACTCCGCCGGCGCGGTGAGGTCAGCGGGCGCATCGAGCACGAGCAGCAGCTGTGTGGCCTTGGCAGCGAGCACGCCAGACTTCACGGGCGCCCTGCGGAAGACTTTCGTGAGCGCCTCGAGTTCGGCAGAAGATGCGGACTTTACCGAATCTCGCCAGGCGGGGCCCCAGAGCGGCGCGACCGCGAGCAGGGAAAACAAGGGCGATATCTGCGCGCTCGGGCCGAGGTCCAAGTGAACCGCTCGCGCGCGCAGCGCCTTTTCAGTGTGAGACGTTGGCGGAGCGAGCAGGCAAGAGACGAAGGTGTCTTTGCGAGACTCCTTCGCAACGCCGGGCACATTGGCTGGGTTCGACAAGGCGTCGAGCGGGCCGCGCAGATAGATCGCGGTTTCGGAGAGCGCGCTGCTGAGACCCGCATCGCTCTTGAGATCGTCGGCGAGCGAGTCCCCCGCGTAACTGACGCTCGCACTGCGGCCGATGATCGCCGCTACTCGGCCAGACAAAGCCTTCTGTTCGGGTGTGAGCGCGCCAAATTCCACACGGAGTGCGTCGAGCAGCTCCGCTCGCTCGGCCTCGAGCTCTAGCATCGCGCGACGGCGAGCGCTGAGCGAAAGCGCCACGATGGCTACAGCAGCGCTGTGCCGCCCAGACGAAGCAGAGCGAGTGAGCGGCGCCGCTGAACCGCTCGCAGCGACACGCGCCGGCCGCGAACGCTGGCTTCGACACGTGCCGCCAATTCGGGCGACATCTTGGGGGTCACGAGCAACGTCGGCATGGCTCAATTCGGGGCAAGAGTCGGCGGAAAGCGATGCTTGCGAATATTTTGTTCGATCAGCAGGAGCAGCTGGTCTCCCGTCACGCCCAGGCGCTCTGCGGTGTGTCCGGCCAACGACGATTGCGCGACACCAGGCGTGAACTGATAGGTCGGCCGGCGATTGGGATCGAGCTCGACTTGGATGAACGACAAACTCGGGATCTTCTGGGTCTGTTCGAGGCGCTTCGCGAACGCCAAGAAATGCGTGGTGATGAAGGCTTGGGGCTTTAGCTGGCTCAGCATCGTCACGACCAATTCGAAGATCTGCTCGCCTTCGGAAGGATTCGTGCCAGAACACAGCTCATCCAGCAGGACCATCGCGCCTGGCGGCAAGCGCTCGAACAACCCGCGAATGCGCATGAGCTCGGTGCCGAGCCGCCCCTCGGCTTGATCCGCCTTGGCCTCTTCGATGAGCGACGCAACCAGACCCGAGGCCAACGCGATTTGACCGCTCGCGGCCGGGATGAACAAGCCGCACTGGCCCAACACCTGGGTCCAGCCGAGCGACTGCAAGAGCCGAGTTTTGCCGCCAGAGTTCGGCCCCGTGACGAGCACAGTCGAAGCCAGCGCGCCGCCCACGATGTTGCAAGGAATCGGCACCACGCCGCTCATGAGAAGCAGCGGATTGAACAGGCCCAAGAGCTCACGCGCTTCGGTCGGCGCCACGAAGTCGGGCAAACACACCTCGAGACCAGCGGCCAGCGCAGTGTCCCGAAATCCGAGAGCTCCAAGATAAAACTCGAGATCCCCCAGCAGCTGAACCATCCCTGCGAGTTCGTCCTCGAGGCCGCTGAATACGGAGTCGATCAGGCGGGCCAGCACCTCGCTGTCGCTGAAGCGGTAGCCGCGGACGAAGAGCTCGAATTTCGCCAACCAGCGCCGCCAGACCGAGTTGACGAAAGGGTTCTTGGTCTCCTCGTTGATCGACACGATTTCGAAGCCATTGATACAACCGTCCGCGCCCACGCCGACCCTCAGGCTCACGGTTGCCAGGCGCGCGTCGTACTGCAGCAGATCGGCCAACGCGCGGTACGGCTCAGTCGCTTGGAAGCCGCGCCCGAACTCGCTGAGGCGCCGCAACCCGGAGCTCGCCGACACGAAGGCAGTCGCGCTGCGATCCACGATGTTCTTGAAGGTCTGAAGGATGTCGAGCTTTCGCCGATTCGAATCGAAGACGCGCATGGCGCCGGCATTCTCGAGCAGGCTGCGCAGCCGACACACGTCTCGGTACGTGGATAGGAGCGCGTCGCGGAAGCCCGGAGCTCGCACCAACTCGGCCAAGATCAAGCGGCGAAATTGGATGGTGTTCGAGTCGGTGGGCGGCCTCGAAAGCAAGCGGCATAGGTGCCGGGCGTTCAGCGCCGCTTCGTGCTGCCCGAGTCGCACCTTCAAGCATTGCGTGACAAAGCGCGACAAGAAGAGCTCGTTGGCGAACTCCTCGGGATTGAAGGTGGAGGGTGCGAGCGTCGCCTTATCGAGAGCGTCCGCGAAGAGTCCGCCGGCTGTGCCGCCAGCAAACGCCAGCGTGAGTGCCAGTTTGGTTGCCTCGTAATCCAGGGTCCGGCTCGGGTCGTCGTGCAGCAGGTCTAGCGGAATCGCCATTTTCTCCCTCGACGAGGGCACTGACACCGCGCGAACAGCGAAGGTTCCAAAGAATCGGAGGCTGCGAGCGAATTCTCGCATCCGGCACGCGCGCTCTGGGTGAGCCAGGTTCACCGGCTTCGACGGCGCACGCCCACCTGCGATGGCTTCACCCTGCTTGCAATCATCTAGCCTTACTGACGGAGCTTGGCTCAAGCGCCGCCAAATCAGGGGCAGCTCAAATTAATGTAAGTTTCCTTTGTTAGTAGCTGGCAGAGTAGATCGGCAGTCTGCGCAGCGCTGCGCTCGGCCCCGTAGTGAGCGGCGGCATCCCAGCCTTTCTTCTCGGAGCATTCTCACATGCGCTCATTTCGGTCGACTCTTTCTCCGCTCGCGTCCCCGCAAATGTTCGTCATTGCTGGCCATAAGGACAGCAAGCTGCGAGTGTTGTTCGCGTGTTGTTGCAGCGTCGCGCTTGGCTGCAGCTCGGGCACGCCCAACGCGAGTAGTGGTGCGACAGGTGGTACCTCGGACGCTAGCGGAGGGGCGGCTGTCGCGGCACGCGGTGGGTCTGTGTCGAACACATCAGGCGGTGCCTCGAATGGGGGTTCTAGCGCGCAAGGGGCCGGCGGAGCGACGGCGCTGGGTGGCAGCGTCTCCACCGCCGACGGCGGCACGACGACAGTGGCCCAGGGCGGATCGCAGGCCGGCACGAGCGCGGCGTCGCAAGGTGGCGCGCCCTCGACAGCGAACGGCGGCACCACGTCAGCCGGGGCTCCGGTGGGCGGCACGTGTGGCAACACCTGTCCTAGCGGACAAACCTGCCAAAACAGCGTCTGCGCCTGCGCGAGCGGCACGACGAGTTGTTCTGGGGCCTGCGTCGACACCAACGCCGATGCCAAGAATTGCGGCGGCTGCGGCAAAGCCTGCGCGACGGGCCTCGTCTGTTCCCAAGGCGTGTGCGGCTCCGCCTGCGCGGCGCGGCTCAGTCTGTGCGGCAGCCAATGCGTCGACCTGACAGGCAGCGCAACCAACTGTGGCAGCTGTGGCAACGTTTGCCCAACCGGTCAAACGTGTTCGTCGAGCGCTTGTCGCTGTCCTGTCGGTCAGGCCGTCTGCGGCGGCGCGTGTCAGGACATAACTACCAACGTCAATAGTTGTGGCTCGTGCACCACGGTCTGCGCGAAAGGAGCAAGCTGCGTGGCGGGCGCGTGCCAGTGCCCGTCGCCGCAAGCGGCGTGCAGCGGCAGCTGCGTCGATATCACCAAGGACGCGCAAAACTGCGGCGCGTGTGGCACGAAGTGCAGCGGGACGACGCAATGTCTGTATGGAGCGTGTGTCGATCCCTCGAGCGTCAACTGCGGCAGCGCCACACAAGTGGGTAAGACTTGCACGGCGTCGGCCTCGCTCGACGTCAGCAAATATTGGCTGAACAACAACCTGTGGGGAGCCTCGAGCGGCACGGGCTCGCAGTGCATCTGGCGCACGTGTCAGAGCGGCGACCTCGTCGGCTGGGGCACCTCGTGGAATTGGGCGAACGCGCCGAGCTCGGTGAAGTCCTACGCGAGCCTCGTGGTTGGTTGGCAATGGGGTTGGAAGCACACGGATACGGGCCTCCCAGTGCAGCTATCGTCGACGAAGGCCGTCAATTGCGGCTGGTCGTTCACGGTGAATCAGACCGGCACTATCGATGTCGCTTACGACCTCTTCGCGCACAACATCGCGAACCCGGGCACCAACGACGACCCCACCGACGAGATCATGATCTGGCTCTACAATAGTGGCGCGGGCCCGATCGGGACCAGCCAGGCCACCCCCAGCGTAGCGGGCACGACTTGGGATCTCCACCGCGGCACGAACAATCGCTGGAACGTGTTTTCGTACGTACGCACTGCCAACGCGACCACCTCGGTCATGAACCTGATGGACTTCATGAAAGACTTGGTGTCCCGCGGCTGGATGCAGAACACCAAGTACCTCACGGCCGTCCAAGCAGGAACCGAGGTCTTCGTAGGCAACGGACAGCTCGACACGAGCGGGTTTTACTGCCGCGTCCAGTAAGCTAGAGCGTGCGCGCCCGAGCACGCACGCTCTCCCCAATACGCAACGCGCGCGGCCCGACCTCACACTCGGTCAAGCCGCGCGGGCGCCGATCGCTCTCAGTAGAAACCGAGATCGTCAATCTGCAGATCGTAGGCGGCCGGGGTCGGATTGTACTTCGTGGCGTCCGCCGGATCCTGCACGTAAACCATCTGCACGCTGAAGTTGAGCCCGTTGATACGATCGCCGTTGGCCGTCACCGTCGCGTCCACCAGGCCGGTGCCCGTGCTGAACATGCTCCAGGGGATTTGGGTCAGCACCCAGTCGGCCGTGATTGGAACGTCAACCGAGGGGGCCTTGCAGGTGGTGCCGGTACAAGTACCACCGCCAGCCGCATCCGTCGCGTCCGGCTTGCTCGTGTCTTCCATCGAGAGCGTGACGGAGATCTTCCCCGTCGGGCTTACGCCGCGCACGTTGAAGGAGAGCCCTTTGGCGCTGCTCTCGTCCACGCAGCCCATCCAGAAGCCAAGGCCGCCACCCCAACCAGTTGCCATCATGTTGGCTCCAGTGGCGATGTCGATCGCCCACATGCTGCTGCCAGCCCCTCCGACCATGCCGAGCACGGGCGCCCCCGTGCCATCGTTGGAGAAGTAGGGACCCGCGTAGAGCGTCGTCGCGTCTCCCGCCGCGCCATTGAAGGGGAAAGCCCACGTGCTGAGGTCCGCTTTGCCGTCGTAGCTATCGAAGTTCGAGATCAGCGGGACAGCCAAGACCTTCTTGGCCGCGCAATCCTTCATCTTGGGGGCTGCGCCGCCGGAACCTCCGGTGGCAGCAGCAGTGCCGGCACTGCCGCCGCTCGCGCTTGCACCGGCAGTGCTTCCACCTTGGCCCGTGGTGGTGCTGCCGCCCTGACCGGTCGTCGTGCTGCCGCCCTGCCCGGTGCTCCCGCCTGTCGTGCTGCCACCCTGACCGGTGGTCGTGTTGCCGCCCTGGCCGCTGGAGGTACCGCCACCCTGGCCCGTGGCGTTGCCGCCTTGGCCGGTCGTCGTACTTCCGCCCTGGCCCATGCTGACCAATCCGCCGTTTCCGACGCTAGCGCTCCCACCGTTAGAAGAACCGCCGCTACCGGTTGCCGTGCCGGTACCGCCGGTGCCGGGTGTACTCGAGGTGGGACTCGAACAGGCGCTCAGAGCCAGCACGACGAAAGGCAACGTCGCACTCGACAACCACGAACGAGGAAAACCAAGTGTTCTCATATTTGCGCGCTCCACAGGTAAGAAGACGGCCGCACGCCCGCAAAGAAGTGTCGCCACGAGTGACGGGTGGCTGAACTTCCCAGGGCGTCGCGCGATCGGCGAAATGGCCCCGGGGCTTTGGCTCAGGATCGCTAGCGTACCACGCAGGAAGTACGGGTCCGGTAGTTTCTTAACAAACCTATTACGAAGCTTCGGAGGTCGAGAGACTCGCGCAAGGATTCGTGCCGGCCCGGAAGCCCAGCGACTCTCGCGCAAGAAATCTCCACCAGAGGCCGAGTTGCGCAATCCAGGACGCGACCGTCGACGCGGTGCGGCGTCCCGTATCAAATATTGCGTCGTGGCTGCTTTGCTGAGCGGCGCCGCCGCACGCCGAAATCGACCGAATTCCGTGTGGACGGGGAAACATCCGCCCGCCAGCGGAAGGCCCACCACTCTACTCAAACGAGTCGCGCATCCAGTTGGACACAGCAGGACCATTTTCATGCCGCTACAGCACCCCGCCAGATTTTCGCCGGTGTATGTCACAGCCCTCTGCGTAGGGGCCTGCTCGCCGGCAAGCCTGCCGGGCCTGCCCACTGGGAACGGTGGAAGCGGGGGCAGCGCGACGGGAGGGCAGAGTGCGACTCTCGGCGGCTCACCGTCAACGGGCGGCTCACCGTCAA
>JAEUAF010000607.1 GCA_019695485.1 Sorangium sp. | reverse complement strand
GAGCCGCACGCCGAAGCCCGGTACCAATCGGCGGCGCACTTGGCCTTCGACTTGCGCAACCCAGAGCAGGTCGTGCTCACCCAGCGTGCTACGAAAACGAAGCGAGCGGGTTTGCTCGGGCATCTGCGGCGCTTTCGGCGTGCACACGGAGAGCACGCCGCGCGCCTGCGCACTCCCGCACCGCTGCTCAGCGGGACGCCGATCCTGCTCGCAGCGGTGGACACCACGCACATCGATGACGAGCGGCATCCGCTGATCCGCCTCGCACTCTCACGATTTCTTGCGCAAAGCTCCGAATTTCGTTTGATCTGCCTGGCGGTGATCGCGCCGACTGCATCGCCACTCGAGCATCTGGTGCGGCTTCGTCACTGGGCTGAGCCATTGGGACTGCCGAGGCAGCGCCTCACCTTGCACGCCATCGAGTCGCTCGCTCCAGCAGATCTGATCGTGGAGTTTGCGCAGCACAATAACGCCGATCTGATCGTGCTCGGCGCTCCGCTGGAGGGCGGTTCCGCCTGGTCGCAGTCGACCGCGTCAAAGGTGACCGCCCAGGCCAGGTGTAGCGTGCACGTGGTGCGCGTCCCGAGGCGCCAATCGTGAGGCTTCGCTAGCGGAGCCACATGCGCCGCACTAGCTGACGCGAGCAGCGCGTCGTGCGCGTCGGCGCAACCCCCATGCCGAAAACATCAGCCCTGCGAGCGCGGCGCCGGCGAGGTCATTGCCACGGCGAGGTGTGCTGCACGAGCAGCCGCTGGCTTCCGTCGGAGGCAGCGAGCTCGCACCAGCCGTTGCCGAGGAGCCGGCGACGTTCGCTGCACTTCCGCCGTTTCCGCTTGGACCACTGCCGCCCAGTACGGTCGCCGTTCCGCCGCTGCCCTGCACTCCGCCAGTCGGCGTAGTGTTCCCGCCCGTGTTTGCGTTGGCTCCGCCGCTTGCCAACGTTGCACCCCCCATCGACGAGCCGCCGAGAGAGATTGCGCTGCCGCCCGCGTTCACGCCGCCTGCTGCTGTCGCGCCGCCTTTGTTGGTCCCACCCGCGCTGGCGCCGCCATTCGCGCTGCCGCCATTCGCGCTACCGCCGGCGGAGCTGCCGCCGCTACCCGGGGTGCCGCCCGTGCCGGTGGTCGCCACCGCTCCGTATTCGTAAGCGCCCAGATCAGGTGCCGAGCCGTCGAAGGGAAGGCCGACATTCGTACCCTTGTCGATCAGCGGGCTCCCGGCCTTGAGCTTCAGAAAATCCACATTGGGCAGACTACCATCCGCTTGGCGCGGGCCAGTGGCACCGGTGTCGGAGGTGCTGGCAAAGTCGCTGCTCGCCTCGGTAATCCCCAAGTCCCACGTGTTGAAGGTGGTGTCGACACCGCCCATGTTCGCATTCTTGTTGGGGAAGCCGATGTTGTTTCGCATCTTGTGCGCGAGCGCGCCCGTCAGCGTGATGGTGGAGCTCGTGTCACCCGAGGGGCTCGCCAACATGTTGTACTGCGTGCCGTTCATGTAGGACGTGTTGTTGAGCCAGGTGTTGCCGCCCGACGAGTGGTTTGCATAGAAGCCGGCGGCTTTGTTCTTCCAAGCGACGCAGTTCTGAACGAGGTGTCGGATCCCCGTGTCGCTGCTGCCGACCTTGAATCCATTGCCGTTTCCGGAGGAGGGACTGACCGAGCCCCCGTTCGCGTAGCCGTTCTGGATCGCCCAGCTGTTTTCGATCGTGACCGGTACCTCCTGCGAGATCAGATCGTAGCCGTCATCCGAGTCCACCCAGGCACGACAGCCGCGGATAATCGTGCTGGGACCGGTCGTCTGGTAATGGACGCCGAACCCGTCCCCGTTTTGGCCGTCGCCCTGACTTCCGTCTTTGTCGTAGTTGTCGTGCGAATCACAATTCAAGATCAGGTTGCCGCCGGTTCCCTTGGAGATGAACAGGCCGGGCCCGAAGTTATGGTGAATGTTGAGTCGCTCGAAGGTGTTGTTGCTCGCCCCTTCGCTGCGTAGGGCCGAGTTCGAATGCGCCCCGCTGGCGCCGACCTTGCCGTTGGCGATCTCTAGCCCCCGGAGGTGGATCCAATTGCCTGTCACCAGGATCTGGGGCACGTCCGCCGCCGTGTTTGTCGAGACGTAGCCAGAAAAGTCCAGGATGGGCACCTCCTGCGCGTAAGCCCAGTACTTGATGCGCTGCGTATCCGATTGCCCGCTCTTCGAAAGTTTGATCTGCTTCGTGAGCTGGTAAGTGCCGCCGCGAATCCAGACGGTGTCGCCTGCCGCCGCGACGTCGTTGCCCTTTTGCAGGGTGGCGAACGGCGCTGCCATCGATCCCGCGTTCGAGTCGCTCCCGGTTGGCGCGACGTAGTACTCCGCGGCCTCGGCGCGCCCGGCCAGCAGCAGAAATCCGAAGGCGACCGCGGCGGCCAACAGTGCGATGGGCTTCGAGCGCGCTGAGCGCGTCGGTAAGGAGTCTTTGTTTTTCATGAGCGTCCTTGTGCGGAAGCGCGAATCTTCCAGCACGGCGCGCAGGCCCCGCGCGCAATGCAAGACCAGGCAACCAAATAGGGCGCGTTGCCCACGGACCTTTCCAATTTTGCGCCTTTCGCTCGGCGTGGCGGGGGCTCAGCGACTCCAGTCGGTCTCAGCCATTCGCGGCGCGCGGATTTCAGCGCTCGGCAGAAGCGCTGAGCCGCAAATCGCCCGGCCGCTCACTTCGGCGGGCGGCTTCCGCTGAAACGCTGCGACGCCGAGCACTCTACGGCCGAGCAATCAGGGTTGCCGTTGGTCTTGGTGGTGTAGGTGATGGTGCCTTGGATGGCGTCACCCGTCTGCGTGGCCTTCACAATCGAGTTGTAAGTGTATGAACAGTTGCCTTGCTGGGCCGTGCGTTCGCCGTAGTTCGTCAGCTCGAGCGCATTGCCGTTCACGGTGCCGTCGAAGACAGCCGTGCCGAATAGCAGCGCGAAGAGAGCGCCGGTAACTCCGTCGAGCGTCGCTTGAACGGTTTTGCCGTCTTGCGTGATGGTGAGCCCGATCCCGGTCGACACCTTGCCTTCCTCCCAGTCGAAGCTGCAGCTGCTGGCGTCGTTGGTGATGGCCACCGTGTAGTTTCCGGCGACGTCCGCGAGGCTGGGTGTGAACGAATCGCCACTGCCGCAGCCCCCGAGCGCGAACGAAAGCAGTGAAATAGCCAGCAATCGGTCGGGTCGGTCCAACATGCCAACCAGACTAGCAATCTACGTGCCGTCTGCTCGGGAAAACCCGTTACTCCACGTGGCGCTACGGTGTCACCAGCACGACCACATTGGCGCGTGAGGCGGTGCCATCAGAGCCAGCGACGTTGAACGTGAATGTGGCCAAGCCGTGGAAGCCCGCGGCCGGAGTCAGACGCGCGGTGTGGCCGTCTGCCTGAAGGGCGACGCTGCCGTTGACCGCACCGCTCACGCTGTAGCTCGGCGAGACCGTGGTGAAGCCAGTAGCGTAGGCAGTTAAATCGACGTCGACCGTGTTGCCCGCGCTCGTCGAAGCGTGCGGCCCGGCCAACCAGTTCACGTAGTGCTCGATGAGCGTGTAGCCGTCGGCGGCCTTGGTCATCGCGTCGGTCGCGCTGCTCGGGTTCGACCCGGTCGCGCTTTCCCAGCTGTCGGGCATGCCGTCGTTGTCGGTGTCCGCAGGGCGCGTGCCACCGCTGATGGTGCCATAGCCGTTGTTGGGAAGGCCCGTCTCGGTTTGACTGGTGTAAAGACCGCTGCCCGGGCCGACTGTATTCGTGCCCGCGCCGGTGGTGCCTTTGCCGAGCGTCATCACTTGGCTGATGATGAGCTGGTCCATCGGATCGCGCGGCAGCGGCCCGGCCATCGAGATCGCCACGCGAGCTGCGGACGCGGCGCTGAGCGGCGGAGTCGCCGTGGTCTCGGGGGACCAAGGCGCGCTCAGCACCGTGCCAGTTCCCTGATACCAGTAGGGTGTCGTGGCAGCGCCGTCGAGCGTGCCGTTGAGATTCGTGTCCTTCAAATTGCCGGCGTCATAAATCGACTGGTTCTTGTCGACTTGAAACCAGGTGTTGTCCGTGCCGGTCGAGGCTGGACCAAACACGAAATAGTTGTTCAGGATGTCGTGACTGAAGTTCGTGCTGGTGTGCGTCGTGTATCCTGCCGAGTAGTTGTAGAGCAGGTTGTTCACGAACACCGTGTTCACCTTGGCGAGCGGATTTCGATTGTGGGAACTCGCGAAGATGTTGCGATACCAAGCCCACTGACTCGAAACGGATTCGGTGTGCGCGCCGAACTGCTGACCCGTGGGGTCGGCGATCACGGAATCTTGAATGGTGATGTCGGTGACGGGGTAGTTTTGCCAATCATCGCTGACCCCGTCGATATTGTTCCAGGGCGCGAACTCGAACGAACAATGATCGATCATCACGTTCTTCGCGCGATACAGGCTGAGCGCGTCGTCCTCCGTGCTGGCCGTTTCGCTGCCAGGGCGCACGCGAATGTACCGAAAGATAATGTTCGAGGAGTTGGCGAAGGAGATCTCCCCGCCGCGGAAGCCGATGCCAGCGCCCGGCGCCGTTTGGCCTGCGATCGTGAGGTTGCTCTTGGCGGACACGGCGGTCACGAGCGAGATGTAGCCGCCCACGTCGAACACGATGAAGCGATTCGACGCGCTCACGGCGTCGCGGAACGAGCCGGCACCCGAGTCGTTCAGATTGGTCACGTGGTAAACGGTGCCATTGCGCGCCCCCGTCGCGTTCTTGCCAAAGCCTTGTGCGCCGGGGAACGCGAGGGGCGGGCCCGCAGTCGTCGTCCCTCCCGTTGCCGTCGCGCCACCCGTCGCAGCTCCGCCGGTTGCGGTTGCGCCGCCCGTGGTTGCGCCGCCCATTGCTGTAGCGCCGCCCGCTGCCTTGCCGCCAGTTGCGGTCGCTCCGCCCGCGCTTACGCCGCCACTCGAGCTTCCACCGAGTGGCGCGGCGCCACCGCTGCTGGAGGCAGCACCGCCGGAGCCGGGTGTAGCCCCGCCGCCTGAGGCTCCGCCGGAGCTGGCCGACGTCCCGCCCAGTGACGACTGTCCCGCACTCGCAGTGGCGCCACCCATCGCGGTAGTGCCGCCCGACTGCGACCCGACGCTGCCCGCCGTTCCACTCGCACCTCCCCGCGTGGCCTGATTCCCGCCGCCAGCGCCCGAAGGCGCGGTCTCGCTCGAGCCACTGCAGCCGAAGGCAAATCCCAACGCCACGACCGCGCTGACCCGACTCAGTCGAGGCATGAGCAACGCGTCGAGGGCAGGGACGGAATTCAAACCGGTGCGCAGCGGAAGGGGCATGGCAAATGACTCAAGGGGCTTCCGCTAAAGAAGTCGTCCCGTCGCGTAGCCGCGGTTCACGATTTTGGGGCTCGCGAGGCCCCTCCGGGAGAAACCAGACCGCGGGGGGCGACTGGTTCCGCTTTGAGTCGAATGCTTCGCTCTGGCCACCCGCCTCGGCTGGGCCGCGTCGAACTGAGGCCGCCATGCCAGCAGCCCTCAGTCGCGTTAGTCGAGGCAGCCCGTCAAGGGCTGGCAGGCAGCGCTGCCGAGGGCCGCGCTCCCGTTGCAAAGGTCCTTCGCGACCACCTTGAGACACGCCTCATACTGGCCGACGGTCGCGGTACACGATGCCGGCACCGGCTTTGCCACGCAAGTCGCTTGGTCCGGCGGCGCTCGGACTTCGGTATTGGGGTCAGTGCAAGTTGGCTGATGCCCGTAGCCGCCGAACAAGTTAGCTCCCCAATCGCAGAGCATCGCCAGCTCTCCCGAGTTGAGGTCCACTAGCCGCTTATCGGAAACGACCCCCGTATCGCTACTCGCGGGGTCGGAACATGCGGAAACGAAAGCGACAAACGACAGCGCCCAGACGGCCCACCAATGCTTCGGCATGACTGAATGTGTTACCACGCCCGCTCGCCTGGCCTCAAGACTGCGGGCTTGGAGCTAGCGAAGCTCGCGGCGAATCAGGGGAGATAAGCTAGCCTCTCCAACCCACCATGCAGCCAGTAACCGTCGATGCGCCGGACCTCCTACTCCAGCGCTGTGAGGAGTTACGCCGGCTCACGCGGTCTCACGGGCGCTGGCGGCTGCTCTTCGCCGGGCTGAGCGTCAGTGCGTTCTTGGCTGGCGCGCTGGCGTGGAGCAGCGAGCATCCGAACGCGTCACTCGTGCGACAGTGGGGAGTCGGGCTCGGCGCGTTCTTCGCGCTGAATGCCGTGACGTCTGCCCTGAAGTATCGAGCACTGCTGACTCGATCGCGACAGGCCGAACTCGCCTATCAGCAGCGTGGAAGCGAGTGATTGCCGCGCACGACGAAAGGTTCGACGTGCCGTCACCGCGTTAGCGCGCGGCCGAGCGCGCGAGGCGCCGCAACTTGGCGTCGATCGCTGGTGGATCCGCCGCAGCGCCGAGGAGCGGTCCCAGCGGAGCGCTCGACAAAGTGTGCCAGTAGAGAATCGTGCGCTCGCGGCCGAGAGCGACGCGAGCGCATGTCGCGGCGAACGCCTTTGCGGTGTACGTCGGATCGAGTTGAACCCCGACGCCTTCTGCCAGGCGTGTCGCCTGAGCGCCTTCGGGCGTCACATGGCCGTAGCCGCCCCCCAGAAACTCACGCGTTACTTCCAGTCGATTGCGTAGCGCTCCTGCTCCGACCCTGCGAGCGCAGCGTCGGGCGAGCGCGTGCAATTGGTGCTCCACGAACCAAGCCGGCTCGGCCACGGTCACTGCGAGTACCCGCGTGCGCGCGCTCGCCTTCGCGAGCCCCGCGGCAAGCCCGGCGGCAGTGCCCCCAGAGCCCACGGGCACTACGATTAGGTCAGGCTCCGGAAGCTCACCGCGCGTCACCTGCTCCAGAAGCTCGCTTGCCGCATCGACGAAACCCTGCGCGCCGATCGTGTTCGAGCCACCCGCAGGGATGTAATACACGCCGGAACGCGCGCGGCGCGCCAGCAACAAGGCGACTGCGTGAGCGTAAGACGACGCCGGGAAGAGACGCACGCCCTGAGCCAGAACGGCGCGCAGGGTTTCGAGCACGTGCGGCGTTTCCGGCTGGCCCACGACGACCGCTTCCACGCGGAGTCCGGCCGTCTTCGCGAAGATGCCGGTGGTGAGTATGTGATGGCTACCGATGGCGCCGATGGTCAGCACCGTGTGGGCTCCGTGGCGTTTCGCATCCTCGAGCAGGGGGCCGATCTTGCGCACCTTGTTGCCGCCGTAGAGCGGGTTGGTCCGGTCGTCGTGCTTGATGTAGAGCGCGGTCTCACCCCGAGAAAGCCCATCCAACAGTCGAACGGGGGTGGGATAAGTTCCAAAACTCAACATCGACGGCACGATAACATCGAGGTCTTCAGCGCGCGATGTCAAGAACGTGCAGCCAACGCTCGGTCAGAATACGTCGTCGAAGCGCGTGACGAGGCCGAACAGCAACATCTTCGAGCCGAGCTCCCGCCGGCTCAGGCGGCCGCCGAGATCGAACGTTTCCACGACCCGTCGCGAGTGCAGGCCGAACGTTCCGAACCCGGAGAGTAACCGCGAATCGAAACCAAAAGTGAAGCCGCGCGTGATCCGCCAAAGCAGCGTCGCTCGCGGCAACGAGACCGCGATATTCGGGGCCAGTCTCGCGGTGTCTTCCGTATAGAACGCGCGGTACCAGGCGAGCCCTGCGCCGAGGTCGACCTGCAGCTGGTCGATTCCGAGCGGCGCGCGCACCGAGACCTCCAGCGGCACGAGCAAGATCATCACGTTTTTGGAAGAATCCGAGCGAGCATCGAGCGGGGTCGCTTGAAAGATGGACTCGTACGATTGCGTGGTGACCGTCGCCCCGAGATGAAACTCGGGTTCGAAATACCAGTCTTCGTTGCACGTGTACGTGCGCCAGGCGGGCACGGCCAGCACGAGCTCCATGCCGCCAACCGGATTCCACTCGGTGGCGTCTTTTGCGCCGCCGAGGTGGCGCCAACCGCCCCAAAAGGCGAGCCCAGGTTGGACGCCGCGGGCGTATTCCTGGTCGGGGTCCTTGAGCTTCACGATGCCCCCGCTCTCTACCGGAGCGGTCGCCGTCTCGAAGAGGCGGTCGCCGAAGTAGCGATAGGTGACGTGATCTCCAGCGCTCACTCCGGGCACGAACAAGCGCGGCGTGTTGGTTGCGACCGATTGCGCCTTGCCATCGGGCGTGGCGATCCAGATTGACGTAATGCGATCGCCTTTGCGCTCGTCACGCTTGGGCCGCCAGGCATCGTGCTGCAAGGTGATGAATCGTTGCTCGGGCCGCAGGTAGCCGTCGAGCGTATCACCGGGCTGCAGTAGCCGAGCTTCCCAGCGATTGTAGATCGGCGCCGCGCCACTCTCCCCGGAGAGTTGAGTTGGCACATTTTCTTGGAACGCCACAGCGGTTGGCAAATCGATGGGCGTCACCGAAACGCACGAATACTGACAGACGTTGTCGTCGCCCGGCGCGTGCGGGATCGGAGTGCCTTCTTTGGAGGTCGGCGGCCGGCAGCGCAGAGGCACCTCCGGCAGGGAGAGCTCGCCCGGGCAAGCGGCGGCAGAAAGTGGGTCCCGACGCCAAAGAACTGGGAATTCTTGGGGTTTGAGCGCGATCTCCGGGGGGGGTTGTTGCAGCCAGGTGGCGGCGAGCTTCAGCGAGCCATCGCAATCGGAGAGCTCCAATGAACCGCCGTGCTCGCTTGCTTGGGGGAGCGGCAGGTCGATGGCGTCTGGCAACTGGTTGAACGACACCGACAGCTGACGGCCGCCGTTTCGAAGGGTGAGCAGCGGGTGCTTGTTGATGCCCGGACACTCGTAGCGTGGGATCACCACGTGCGACGACGCGCAGAGCGGGACGATCGCCAGCAGGGCGCGATCGGAGCCGTCCGGGTCGCGATGCGATGCGACCGCCGTGTCGAGGTAGTCGCCACCGATGGTGCGGATGGCGAGCGAATTCTTGCTAGCGGTCGCCGGATTCAGCGTGAGCTGCAGGAGCTGGTGGGTAAGGCTCGCCCCGGTCACGCCCGAGTCGATGCTCAGGACCAGGATGCGCTCGGCGCGGTTGACGAGTTTCCGCTCGCACCACTGGAACTCCTTGTCGCCGATCGGGGGATTGGTGTTGGGAGCGCAGAGACCGTTCGAGGCGAGCTGCTGCGCGTAAGGCTCCTCGAGTTTGCATTCGCCGCGCAGACGCTCGCCCCACTGACAGGTGCCGCCCAGCGCCTGACGATACCTTGGTAGATTCTCTCTGGCACTCTCGGGGCTTTGACCCTTCTCTGCGGCAGGGACGAAGCGGCTGACCAGGCAGAGCTGGGTGGGTTCGCTGCCGCTCTGGGTCTCGAGCTGAATCTGAAGCTTGCGCTCCTCGGCCTGCGCCACCAGGGCAACCGAACTCACCCAAAGCCCGATCGGCAGCAGGAATCGTTTCATGGTGCGCATAGTCGTGACGTGGTGGGGGAGCAGTCCGGATGTGGAAACTCCTTCAGCCACGCCGCGGCGCTTTCCTTGCAATCGTTCCGCGCGTGGCCAAGATCTTGGTTCGTGCGCTTGGCGATGAAACACTGACGGAGCGGCAGGCTCTCCAAGGCGAAATCCGTGGCGCGAGAGGTCTTGCGTCTGCCGCCATCCCAAAGCTGTACGTTGAAGTTGGTCTCATCCCTCATCGCCCAGACCGTCGAGCGCGCTTCGCTGCCAGCCGCATAACTCTCCCACTGGTAGCGCTGCCCTTCCCAGGCGTGAACGTTTGCA
>JAEUAF010000532.1 GCA_019695485.1 Sorangium sp. | reverse complement strand
CGCTACGAAAACGGCGGTATTGCGTGTCGACCAGCCCGTAGACTTGGAGCGACTGGCGAAACAGCGGTCCAGGCGGCGCGAGGCGAAACGGCTTCTGCTCGGGGAGAAATGTGAAGCGTTCGCGCGTCATGGCGCCCGTCAGGCCACCCAGCAGGTCATCGACGAACTGGGCGTACGGCTCGGCGCCATACGTCACGGGGCACCTCCGCCGAGAAAGAACGGCACGATCAAGTTGACTGGCTCGGGGCGATCGATCGGCAAGACAGTGAGCTCGATTCGGACGCTGTCCCGCGGCGGCGCATGCTCGGCCGACACTGACACTGAGACGACGCTCGCAATGCGCGGCTCCGCCGCCAGGGCCTGCAACACGTAGAGCTTGATCAGGTTGCGGACGCGCTCGACGTTCGGCTCGCCGACAAGCTCGTGGTGCCGCGATCCGTAGTCGGGATGCCCGAGCGACGCGAGCTCGCCCTTGCGAGTCTTCAGTCGATTGGCGACGGCCTGCGTGAAGTTGTCGAGGCCGTCGAGCGTCGTAACGTCGAGCGCAGAGCTACCGCGGTCGGCGCGCTTGCCGAGCGCCAAGTCGGCATCCTCGAAGAAGCCGCCGCCCCAGGCAAAATCGAGGCGCAAGTCGCTGCCCATTTGCCGTTCGATGTCGGCGAGCGAGCGCGAACTCATGGCGACCCCAGGTCTGCGATGAAAGCCGTCGCTGGCGGCCCGAGCACGAGCAGCACGCCCGGCCCACATGGAATTTGGTCGCCGACCCGCAACAGACCGTTGCCGGCGAGGCTCACCGAAGTTGAACCTCCAGGCGCGATCGGCAGCGGATACGGCGCGCCCGACACCGAGTTTACCATCTGGCAAATGCTGCCACTCGTCGCGAGCGGTAACCCTGCCGCGGTCGCGAACGCCTGCGGCACCTGGATGATCACACCCGAGTCCGGTGGCCCCGCCGCGCCTGGGCTCAGAGTGACTGCACATCCAATGGTGACTGGGGCGCCTGGCATCTTGGTTCTCACCTCAGGAAGGGCTGAACTGGGTCATGCCAGCGAACGACAGCTGCGGCCCGGAGATCTTGGCTTCGGTCTGGCCCTCGAACTTGGAGGACATGCCCGAGATCGAGACGTTGCCTTGCGCCGAGAGCTTGAGGTCTCCCTGTGCGTCGATTTGGATGTCACCGTCCGCCGTCAGATGGATATTGCCTTTGGCCTTCAGCTCGACGTCGCCGTCGCGGCCCACGCTTAGCGTGGTCTCGCCGGCTTCGATCTTGAGCACGTCGTCGTCCAAGGTAACTTTGGTGCCGCTCGGTAGCTCGATATAGAAGCGCCGAACGCCGGACTGAGCGGCGTCTGGAGGCTGATAGACGACCTCGTCTTGCGCGGCCTGTGGCGGGTGGGCCTGGTCGTCATACAGGCATCCGAGCGCGACTGGCGCATTGAGATCTCCTCCGACGAAGGTGATCAGCATCAGGTCGCCTTCTCGCGGCAGCGTGGACCAGCCAATGCGCGAACACACCACAGGAACTCGTTGCAACTCCAGCCCACTGGCGTGAAGGCGGACGTTCACTTGGTGGTTGTTGGAGCTGTCGTCGGAATCCTTGGGGAACACTTGTGTCACTTTGCCGAGCGCTGTTGGCCGTTGACGCGAGAGCTCGTCCCGCACCAGCGCGCGCAGTACGTCGATCACGTCGCTCATACGAGGCCTCCACCGAGCGCAGCGCCTGCAGCCGATTCCACGCGCAAGCGCGTCACGAAGCCGCTCCGCGCGTCGACACGGTGCTCGACTTCGAACGCACGCAAGGTGCCCGGGTCCCCGGACGGCAAGTCCGACACGCTGAGCAACTCCCCGGGCCGAATCGCAGACTTTCCGCGCACGACCAGCACGCCGCCACGCTCGCTGGCGGAAGCCGCGTCAGTGCGCGCACGCTGATAGGCTGACGCAACCTCGCGGGTGCGCGCCGCGCCGACCAGGCTGACCGGACCATCGCCGTCGCCGACCGGGCTCGGAGCGCTGGTGGTCCAGTGCCATTGCTCACTACCGGCTTCGCTCGCCGCGCCATACGCCGCGGCGCGCGGCGCTTCGCGCGGCGGGTGGAAGCCGAGCTTCCACTCGACCAGATCGGCGCCGAAGCGCAGCTCGTGATCTGCAGGACCGCTGCGCGGGGGCACGAAGCGCAGGCCGC
>JAEUAF010000468.1 GCA_019695485.1 Sorangium sp. | reverse complement strand
GTGAACGGAAGCGTCGTCACGCCGACATCGCAGAAGATTCAAGTGCTCGCCGGGCAGCGAGGCATCGCCGTAACCAGTCCGGGCGTCGTGCTGTCGTACCTGGATATCGACGGCAGTCCCGCGGGGGGCAGCGCCGCGATCGGTGGCCTCACCGTTCTTGGCGGCGGGGCGGCGGCAACGCTCGACCACGTGACGATCGAGAACATGTCGAGCGACGCAATCGTCGTCGGAGCCGTCGTGAACGCCAGCAATGTCAAAGGGGCGCTGACCTTGAACGCCGGTGTCACCGTGCGCAACAACGGCACGATCGGCGCGGCCGGTGCCGACGGCGACGGCTTGCTGATTCGCGGAGCCGGCAACGCCACCATCGGTGCACTCGGCCTCTCCGCTCCGATCTTGTTCTCGAAGAACGCCAATCATGCCGTCGAGATCCTCGACGCGGGCAGTGTCGTGCTCACGGGGGAGGTCACGCTTCCGCAAAGTGGCCCGGCGAGCGGCACCGTGACCGTAACTGGCAGCACCTTTGCGAACGTCTACATCAATCAGGCTAAAGGTACCCCGACAGCCAACAAGATCACGGGGCTCCTTTCGACGAACGCGGCCAGCGGGCGGGGAATTCAAGTGCTCGGCGGTTCCAAGCTCGTGTTGAGGAAGTCGGCGTTGCTCGGGAATGCGTCGACTCCCGGAGATGGCCTGCGCATCTCGAGCTTTGGAAACAACGTCGATGTGAGCGGGATCAACCTGGGTGGGGCTACCGACCGCGGGCTCAATACGTTTCAGGTCCCTGCGGGTTCCGCGCTGGGCGCACGCAACTTGGCGGGGATCTGTCTCGATCTCAAGCTCGCCTCTGGCGCGAGGATCGGCGCCCAAGGGAATTTCTTTACCAACGCATCGAACGGCAGCAAGGCGGACTGCACACTAGCGAGCGTTACCGGCGTGGTTGGGCGCACGGCCTGCACGAACTTTGCGTCGGTTGGCGGCATTCCTAGCGCTGCCTCCACGGGCGTCATCGACGTCTTGGGCTGCGCCATTGTTTTCCAATAGAGCGCTCGGTGCAGGGCTTGGCACGGAAAGGCCCCGGTTCGCCATTGGGCACGAAGACAATCTGCGCGTGCGGGTGCGAGCGCTCAACGTCACTCCAGAGGGATTTGTCGTCCACGTGGAGACGTGGTTCAACACGCAGGTTTGGTGCGTGGAGGTGTCCTGGTTCGCGATCGGAATGTGACTCGGCGACACGCGCAACGCGGAGGCACCACGCTCGCGCCGAGTGTCTGCCAGACGCCTACTGCTTCACGAAGTTCACGGGGACCTGAATCACGGCTGAGCCCCCTTCTGGGGGATCGAATTGTGCCGCGCGCGCGCGGGTCTGGACACAGCTGACGACGCTTGCCGGCAGATTGCCGGATGGGCTGGCGCTCACGCTCAGGACTTCACCGCCGGGGCCGACGCGAATCGTCAAGCGAACGGCGCCGCTGGCGTCGGGGTTTTCGTCGAGACCGTGCTGATAACAGGCGCGGAAGCCGGCGCGCATACCAGCCACGACGCTCGCCGCATTGCTCACGGCGCCCGCGCTCGCGATGAGTGGCGCGAGGTTCGCGACGGCACGCGGCCCGCTCACGCTGGCGACGCGCCCGCTTCCCTCGCTACTTCGCTTCGTGGCGCCCAGCTCGCGAAGGTCCACGTTTCCGCGCTGAATGGGCGCCCCCGCGGAACCGAGCCGAGGCTCTGAGCCAGAGCCGACGCCGGCCCCCGTGGCAGCCGCGGCGTCGAGCGATCCGAAGGCAACCTCCCGCCGATTGAAGACACCGCTAGTAGCAGGCTGCAGGGTCCCGAGCGCACCGAGGATCGATACGTCGATCTTGGCGAGTTGGTCCGAAAGCGCCGCCTCGCCTGAAGGACCGGACCACGGCTGGTGAGCGGGAAGCCCTGCGGCGCGCTTTGCGGGTGGCGCGTTGGTCGGCTTCGTTTGGGGGGACTCACTGGTCGGCGCGGGTGCCTCCTCCGACTCGGCCTTGTCCTCGATGCGAGGCGGTGGCGGCAAATTCTTGAGCGAGTCGATCAGGCCGGCTGTGCTCACATCATCGTCGACGACAGGGTCAGCCCAGTCGGAGTAGATCGCGCCTAGGACCAGGAAGTGAAGGAGAAATGAGGCGCCGGCGCCGATGGTGCTAATCCAGTCCATGCGGCGTGGGCCGCGCAACACGGCCGCGGGCAGCACCGCCTTCGGGAGAATCGGCGCGGGGGGCACGAAGTGAAACAATATGCTGACATCGCCGAGCGCGACTCGGCCCCGCGCTTCGTCGCTCACCGCGATTCGATACGCTCCGGGCGCGCGACGGTGCGTTTCGGTTTTGAGCTCGTCGAGTTCGAAGATCCCGTTCGTGAGCGCGACGCGACCGCGCATTTCGGTGAGAAAATTGAGGTGGTAAGCGTCGTCGATGCGCTCGAAGAGTCGAAAGCTCGTCGGCTGTGTGGCCCCGCCCAGCAGGAATGTGTTTCCTTCGCGGGTACCCACCGTCACGTGCGCGGGGGTCGCGATCGTGAGTTCTTCGCGTACGCGCCCCGCGTGCACCACCCCGATGCGAAGTAGTTTGGGTCCTTGGCGGGTCGCCAGCGCTCCCGCTCCCGCGCGCATCGTCGCGGTCAGCTGACCCGGATGCTTGGAACTACTGAGCTCTTGGTCGGACAAAGTCATGGCGCACGCCTCGTTTTCGGTCGTAGATTCGCGGCTCGGCGCGCGCCACGCGCACGCACCGACCGCCACTGTCCTAGCCTCGGTTAAGGCTTCTTTTCCGCAGCAGCCCGCGCTGAAGGTTCCCTCGGCGACGGCTTCGGGATGTAGCCGCGCGCGCGGTAAGCGAGTGGGCTATTGGGGTCGCTATCGACGAAGCGTTGCGCGAGCTTGGCCGCGAGTGAGGTGCGGCCGCTGGCCGACAGGGCCTGAATGCGCAGCAAAGTGGCCTCCGCGCTCAAGTGCCCGCCCGAGACTTTGTCGTATTGGTCGAGCAGCGTCAGCGCCGATGTGCTGTTTCCGATGTTGAGCTCGGAACGCGCGTGCTCGAGCATCGCGCGCTCCTCTTCGAGCGTCGTTGCGGCGACTGAAGGGGCGAGACCGCTGCGCAGAGGCGTGGCGCCTGCGTCGTCAGACGCCTCGACGCTCGCAGCGAGAGTAGGTCCGGACTGTCCTGACGCGGCTGGCGCCGCCGCCACCCTCGAAAACGACTGTTTCGGCGCGAGGCGCTCCGCTTCAATGTCCTCCGGGTGCGGGCCGCTGCGCAGAATCAGCACTGCACTCGCCGCGAGCGCAACAGCGCTTCCGAGCGTGAGCCAGGCGCGCCGCGAGCGCTGCTGTCGGTACGACGCCACGACCGCTTTCGCTGTCCGCTCGAGCGCCGCACTTTGCGTTCGCTCGCGCCGCGCGGCTCGAAATAGGGCATCCTCGAACGCGTCCAACGGATCGTCGCTCATGGCTGGCCTTCCCGAAATGGGTTCCGCTCCTGCACGCGCTCGAGCTGTTCGCGAAAGAGCGCTCGCGCGCGGCGCAGTCGGGAAGCCGCCGTTCCCAGCGGAATACCCTCTGCTTCGGCAATTTCGGCGACCTCGAGCTGCTCGATCTGCGCTAGCACCAGCACGCGACTGAGCTCTTCTGGCAGAGCGCGCAGCAATTCGTCGACCAGCGCGCACGCCTCGCCGATGTTCACGGCGTGCTCCGGGCGGGCGGCAAGGTCGACGACTTCGGCCGGTAGCGGCTCACCTTCTTGGCGCCGCCGCGCGAGCTTGCGTCGCAAATTGGCCGCGACACGCAGGGCAACCCCATAGAGGTACGTCCGCTCGTTGCCGTGCAGGATGCGCTCGCTTTTCTGGGTGGCCGCCATGAAGACCTGCTGGGCGGCATCGTCGGCGTCTTCCGGAGCGAACCCCATGCGCCGCAAGAGACGCCAGATGAAATGGAAGTGCTCACGCACGAGCGAACGCAACTTCTGCTCTCGCTCGTTCACGAGCGATTCTTCGGCAAGCCGTCCAGGATCGAAGGTCAGGGCCGAAGCTCCATTGTAAAGCGACCTAGCCACCGCTCATCCAGCAGCTCAGCTTGCGCCACTCAGGGTCCGTCATGGCAAGTTATGTCGAGAGGGCCACTCCGCGATCACGACCGCGGCACGCTCTCGGTCCGCCAGCCCGAAGCGGCGATCCCCCAACGGCTGGCCAGCCCCGGGTTCGTATCGTGAGAGTGGAACTATGGCACGTGGCAGGCGCAGCTCGCCTTGCTTCGCGACCGGGAGCAGGGCGATCTAGCTCCGCGGTTCAGGCGAACTCCGCGGGTTCAGGCGAACAGGTTAATGCGGCGGCCCTGATCGCCGCTCGCTTCGGGGCGATTCACGCCCAGCTCCGCGTTCGGCCCTGTCTTGGGCGGAGGCACATAAACCTCGCTCCCAGAGAATTCGCGCTGGGGGTGGGCGGGGTCGACGCCGCGCTTGGCGAGCTCTTCGTCGGCGCAATTGCGGCAGAAGAAACCGTTGACCAGGCGCATCCAACCTCGGTTGAAGAACGGTCGGGCAGGTCGTCACTTGAGGAACAATTGCGCTCGTTCGCACAGGCCCGCGACCGCCCGTCGCTCGAGGTGGTTTTGGTGCCCACCTCCTGCCCCGATCAATACCGGATCTCCACTCGCATCTGCTGCGCGTCTAGCTCGAGTCCGAGTTCAGTCGCCACCATCGTCACTAGTTTGGGGCCAAGGGTTTGCCGCACGATGGCGAGCGCGACATCGAGTGCGCTGCCGCTCGCGTGCGTCGTGATCAAGCGCTCCGCTTCGACCAGCTTATTCAGCGTGTCGCGTTGCTCGCTCGGTACGAGGCCCTCGAAGTCTTGCTCGCGCTCGAGAGACACCGAGATGCGACGCTCGCCGATCAGCGACGCCCGCGCTAGCGCGAGGACGCCGGCGCCGATGCCGGCTACGAGTTCCGCCGGGCCGGCGAGGCGTGCAAGGTGGTCGAGGGAGTCGCGCTGGTCACTGAAACGCCGCGCGCCGTAGCCTCCCGGCACAATCAGGATTTCGGGCGGAGTGGCGTCGGCGAGGGCGATGGGCGCTTCGATGCGGGCCTGGCTGCGGGTGGCGATGAGGCCCGGGGTAGGGGCGACGAGTTCGACTTTGTAAGGGCGGAAGTTCCAGCGGCGACCTGCGACGGAAAGCACTTCGAGGGGGGCGGCGACGTCGAGCAGTTCGACTTCGTCGAAGATGAGAATGGTCACTCGGCGTGCGCGGGTTCGCATGACCGGCCTTACGGTAGGAGTCGGCGCGAGGTGTTTGGGGCCGCAGCCGCGCACGCGAAAACGGCTGAACCGCCGGCTGGGCGGAGGTGGGTCACGTGCAGAGCGTACACGAGGGAGCGCGCTCGGCGAACTGGTTCTACCTGATGCGAGCGCCCGCCGGCTCCGAGCCGCTGCGTTTCGTCGCTCGAGGATTGGCCAGGTTCCGTGCTATGCCGAAGGAAGGATCATGGCCGAATCGGCGTTCGAGCTCCGTAAGAAACCGCATCCACTGAGCGCCGAAGAACGCGCCAAGCTCCTGCAAAGTCCTGGGTTTGGTCGGATCTTTACCGAGCACATGGTCACGCTGCGCTACACGCCGGAGCGCGGCTGGCATGAAGGGCGACTCGAGCCATACGCCCCGATTACGCTCGACCCCGCGGCGTCGGTGCTTCACTACGGGCAGGCGATCTTCGAGGGCTTCAAGGCCTATCGTCAACAGCACGGGCACATTTCCACGTTTCGCCCCGACGCCAATGCGCGGCGTTTCAATTCGTCCGCGCGGCGTCTCGCCATGCCGGAGCTGCCGGTCGAGCTATTCGTGGAGGCCGCCGATGTCTTGATTCGCGCCGAGAGTGACTGGGTGCCGTCGGCGGTGGGCGAGAGTCTGTACTTGCGGCCCCTCATGCTGGCGACCGAGGCGGCGCTCGGCGTGCGTCCGGCCCGGGAATATCTGTACATTCTGTTCGGGTCGCCGTCGGGCGCGTACTTTCCGCAAGGCGTGAAGCCGCTGAGTGTCTGGCTCTGTAAGGACTTCGTGCGCGCGGCCCCCGGTGGCACCGGTGAAGCCAAGTGCGCGGGCAACTACGCCGCGAGCTTGGTCGCGCAGCAGCGCGCCATCGAACAAGGCTGCCAGCAGGTGATTTGGCTCGACGCTTGCGAGCGCCGCTTCGTCGAGGAAATGGGCGGGATGAACCTGTTCTTCGTGTACCAATCGGCAGGTCGCACCAAGCTCGTGACCCCGCGCCTGACGGGCTCGTTGTTGCCAGGCATCACGCGGGACAGCATTTTGGCGCTCGGGCCCGACCTTGGCTACGACGTGGCCGAAGGCACGATCAGTATCGAAGACTGGGAGCGCGATCTCGCGAATGGCACGCTGACTGAGGTGTTCGCCTGTGGGACAGCTGCGGTGATTACGCCGGTCGGTTCGGTGAAGTTCGAGGGCGGCGAGTGGAGCGTGCACGGCGGCGAATCCGGCCCGGTCGCGATGCGCATTCGAGAGCGCTTGCTTTCGATTCAACACGGCGTCGAAGCGGACTCGCACGGCTGGATGCACGCGGTCGTGTGACGACATGCACGCGGTCATCGGACGGCTAGTGTGGTGAGTCGAAGACTCACCACACTCCAGGACAGGTAAGTTCATGAGTAGACCGCGGCAAAGCCCCGGAACTTTCTGGGGCGTTTGTCTAACTCAGGACATTAGTTCGACAGGTAAACGTCGAGCCGCGGTGGCTCGCCGCCGTCGAGGCCGGTGGCGAGCGTGATCCCGGGGTCGTGTGCGTCGCTGGCGCGCACCACGAAGCCGTGGTCGCGCTCGGGGTGATCGGCGAAGAAGCGCACGAGTTCGGTGACGTCGATGCGCACCGGTAGGGCGGGCGCCGCGCGTCCGATGCCGCGCGCGAAGGGCGGCGCGAGGCCGGGTTGCCTCGAGCAGGGCAGGTTGGGGCCCTGCCAGGTTTTTTCGGCGCGCCACACCTCGAGTCCGACGTCTCCACCGCGCGGAGCCCCGGCGCTCGGTTCGAGTAGCAGAAAGGCGGAGATCACTTTGCCGTTCTTCCAGCGCGGATCGAAGCGGACGTAGATGGCGCGGTGTGAGCCGCTGTCACTCCCAAGAGTGACGCTCGCTCCCAGGCCGTCCGTGGGCTCGTCCGACGCGAAGGCCAGCGCCTGCGGTCGCAGCAAAATGCGGCGTGACTCGGCCGGGACCGGCGCGCCACCCTCGCGCGCGCAGCGCGCCGCCAAGCACTCCTGTCCGAGCGGGCACGATGTACTCGCCGCGCAGGGAGTGGCCGCGCGAGTGCAGGCGCCAGCGAGCACGATGAGCCCGGCGAGCCATGCTGAACGCGCGGCGTGCCAGGCTGGCGCGCACTCAGCGCTGCGGGTGGCAGCGCCTTCAGCCCACCGAGTATCGCGCGATCGCCGAATCACGGCTCGAGCCTACCACCGCGAGAACGGCCACGACACGCCATGGTCCGTATCGTCAGCGTCCTGCGCGGTTTCGCCGGCGCTCGAGCAAAATCTCGGCGGCCGTCTTCTGGCGTTCGGCGGGTTCGGAGGCGGCGGCGCCGGGCTCGGCCTGCGCGGTGGCGTGGGGGC
>JAEUAF010000458.1 GCA_019695485.1 Sorangium sp. | reverse complement strand
GATCAAGGATCACGCGCTCGCCGAACGCATCGCGGATGTCGAGCGTGATGTGAAGCTGACGGCCAGCCAGAGCCGCCTCAAGATTCGCGAGCTCATCGAAGCAACCTACACACTGCCGGCTTAAGCGGCGTCGAGCTACTTGATTGCCAGGACTTCGACCCGCCCGCGCTTCTCGATGATCGTCACGCCCACGTCGTCCTCATGGTACTGGAGCCGAAGGTCGAGGTCTGCGTCGCCTACGCGCAGTCCGTGGATCTCGACTTCCCCCAAAAACGGCGGCAAGACGGCGTGGCGCAGCAGCAGCCGGCCGTTGATGGCGTCCACCTCGAGCCCCAAGATCGCCTCGAGCAGCAGAAACACCGCGCCCGACGCCCAGGCCTGCGGCGAGCAGGCCACGGGGTAGAGCGTAGGGCCTTGCCCGGGACTCCGCTCGAATCCGCAAAAGAGCTCCGGCAGCCGCCCGAGGTTCATGAACTGAGTCGCATCGAACATCGCAGCGAATACGCGGAGCGCCGCCGCCTTGTAGCCATATGCGGCCAGGCCAGCAGCGAGGATCGCGTTGTCATGCGGCCAGATCGAGCCGTTGTGATAGGACATCGGGTTATAGCGTTGCTCATCGTTCGCGAGGGTCCGAATGCCCCAACCCGAGAACATGCGCGGTGAGAGCAGCTCCGCGCTGAGCTCTGCAGCGCGGCTATCGAAGGCCACACCGGTGTACAGACAGTGCCCCGCGTTCGAGCTTCGCACGCGGCAGGGCCGCTTCGAGGCGTCCAACGCGAGCGCATACATCGAGAGTTCCTCGCAGAAGAAGGCGGCGTCGAAGCGTTCACGCAAGGCTTGCGCGCGTCGCGTCAGTTGCCTTTCGAGGTCCGGTTTGTCGAGCGCCGCCGCAATCGTCGCCATGCCGCGCAGCGCTGCATACGCGTAGCCTTGCACCTCAGCGAGAGCGATCGGACCCGCTGCCAGGCTTCCGTCACGGTGAAAGACTGAATCGTTGGAGTCCTTCCAACCTTGTTGGATGAGACCGTCCTTGGAGCGACGCCCGTACTCGATGAAGCCGTCACCATCCAAATCACCGAAGCGCTCCATCCACTCCAGGGCAGCCATCAGATTGGGCCAGATCACTTCGATCAGCCGACGGTCCGAGGTCCGCGCGAAATAGCGCGCGGCCAGCATCAGATAGAGCGGCGTCGAATCGATGCTGCCGTAGTAACAGCCAAAAGGGATCTCCTTTAGCGCTGCCATTTCCCCGGCCCGCATCTCGTGAAAAATCTTGCCAGGTTCAGCGTCGGCAGCAGGATCGAGAACGCGCGCCTGGTGCTCGGACAGGAATAGAAGCACGCCCTTGGCGATCTCCGGGCGCAGCCAAAGGGTCTCGAGAGCGGCCCAGATCCCGTCACGGCCGAAGGGCGTACTGAACCAAGGTACGCCAGCGTAAGGATAGAGGCCTTGCGGGGTCTCGCTCAGCAGCATTCGCAGGTCCGCTTGCGACACCTCCAACCAGTCGTTGAACGCGTCATTGGAGGTCACGATCTTGCAACCGGAACATTCCCTCAATGAGACCTTCTGTTCGAAGCTCGAAAGCGCCGTTTCGAATGTGAGAGCCGAGCGCGGAGCGGGCGCCGCGTGTTCCCCGGACCGGCACTCGACGCGCACGCTAAGCTCTAAGCTGCACTTGCTCTCGAGGTTAACCGAGAAACGCGCTCGACCGGGAAGAAGCTCCGTGGGCGCCGGCGAAAACGAAAAGCACGTACGACGCATTACTCCGTCCCGACCCAGGTAGCTGAGCTGGGTGCAGTCGGCGTCCACTTGCGGGGGAAGCAGCGTGCCGCGTTCGGCTCGGCGGGTGCCGCGGACTTCGAAGACGTCCACGAAGTCCGCCGAGAATTCCAGCGCCAATTCGAAGCTCACCCGCGCGGCGCCGTAGTTCGACAGCACGATGCGCTCGAACAGGCTAGCAGAGTCACAGAATTTGGAGCGAGCGATATGAACCGTGCCATAAGGTACCGAGATCATCTCGCGCGCTTCGTAGAGATCTGGATTGGCGAGCTCGACCTGCAACAGCACGTTGCTGCGAGTCATGCTGGAGCTCAGCAGCAGCGGGCGTTTGCCCTGGACCCGCAGGCGCAGCATGGACACGAACTTGGTTCCATCATGATAGAGGCCCTGTTCGCTGCGGCCCATCGGCGAAATGTCGCCGATGCGATCGACGATCGCAAACGTGTCGTCATGCTTCAGGACGAAGCGCTCCGCGGGCTCCGTGTCGCTCGACGCTGCTACGTAGAAGCGGTTGCTGTCATCAGCGCCTTCCGTCGCACGGGTCATGCTGACTCACGCAATCCGGCGCTCGGAGAGGCGATGGTACGATAGAGTTCCAGATATCGCTCCGCCATCTTTAGGTCGGTAAAGCGGCGCTCGAATTCCTCGCGAACTCGGAAACGACTCAAGCGGTCGACCTGAGACGCCGCGGCGATGGCCTGATCCATATCCTCGACGAGAAAGCCGGTAACGCCGTCTTCCAGCACTTCCGGCACGGAGCCGCAACCAAACGCCACCACGGGTGTCCCGCAAGCGAGCGCCTCAATCATCACCAATCCGAACGGCTCTGGCCAGTCGATCGGGAACAGCAAAGCGCGCGCTCCGCCCAAAAACTCAGACTTTTCGTGCTCCCCGATCTCGCCTACGAACTCGACCAACGGATGTTTCAACAGCGGAGCGATCTCGCGTTCGTGGTACTCACGGTCGGCCCGGTCGACCTTGGCAGCTATTCGCAGCGGCACGCCGAGCGAGGTCGCGATCTCGATGGCGCGGTCCACGCGCTTTTCCGGCGAGACACGGCCCAGGAATGCGAAGTAGCCACGGTCCTGCGGCGAGAAACTGAGTAAGTCGGCAGGCAGCCCGTGCGGGACGGTGGCTAGCCAGTTTGCGCTGGGGATCGGAGCGCGTTGAGCGTCCGAGATCGAAACCACCGGCAGCTCATCGAAGCACCGGTAAAGGAGCGCAAGCTCGGGCAGGTCGAGGCGACCATGCAAGGTCGTCAGGTTTGGCCAACCCAGCGCCTTCGATAGCGGAAAGTGCAGGTAATCGAGGTGAAAGTGGATCACGTCGAATTCGGCTCGGCGCCGCGCCAAGAGATCGAGCAAAACCATGTGGTGTGCCAGCGGGTCGCCGCAATCGGGGTCGAGGCGCAGCGAGCGCTCCGCGGCCGCGACGAGCTTGGCCGTCGTTTGCGAATCCCCCGACGCGAAGAGCGTAACGTCGTGACCCAGCGCCACGAGCTTCTCCGTTAGATAGTGGACCACGCGCTCGGTCCCTCCGTAGGCGCGCGGCGGAACACTTTCGTATAGCGGGGCAACCTGAGCGATGCGCAGCGGGACGCCGTCTTGAAACGAGTGATGGGTGCAGCTGTTGTCCGACATGGTGGAACCACCCCTCCAGCAATTCGAATGCCAGACTGCTCTCCTATTGAAAGAACCGACGCGGGGCGCGACAAGTCGCGTGCCAGACGTGATCGCGCGTGTCACTCCCGACGCAACGTGGCGTAAATGTCCGCGTGGAAGCATCGATTGGCGGCGCAGCACACTGATTGGCGGTTGGCATTGGTCTTGCGTTGGTCGAGAGCTGGAACGCGCGCCGGTCTCTTCGGTGTCGCAACGACGCACCCGACCCCATCCAGCAACGCCCGGGGGCGCTCCCCGCGGCCGAGGAGACGGCGCCGTTCCAAAGCGAAGAAGGACAACACTATGAAACGCACTACCAACCTAGCCCTGGCCTTCGGCGTCACGGGTTTGCTGCTTTTCGCAACACGCGGCGCGCGCGCTGAAGAGGTCGTCGCGACCCGGGAGACCACAACGGTTAGCGGTCCGAACCGCGCCCTACTCCACTCCGGAATCTGGACGCTGGGGTTGAGCTACGTACCCGCGCTCGTCGTTGCGATCAGCAGTTCGGAGTCGTCGGACCGCAGCCTATATGTCCCCGTCGTCGGGCCTTGGATTGACTACGCAAATCGTGATTGCCGAGGGTGCGCCCATGAGACGGTGAACAAAGGGCTCCTGATCACGGATGGCATCTTTCAGGGGATCGGCGCGCTGCAGCTCGTCGGATCGTTTCTGTTCGTGGAAACACGCGTCGTCGCTGGCCGGCCGTCGAAATCCCAGCTTGCCAAGTTTCAGGTGACGCCGGCTCGATTCGGGTCCGGATATGGCGTCGCGGCCATGGGGAGCTTCTAGGCGATCGCGACCCTAACCCTCGGGCACGAGGGCGGCGGCGAGTTTTTCCGGAAAGACGGGTTTGACGAGAAAGTCGTCGAAGCCCGCGGCCCGCGCTTCCGCACGCGTCGCGCCATCGGAATAGCCGGTCAGCGCTACCAATCGACGCGACGCCCCGTTCGTGAGCTTGCGCAAGCGACGCGCAACTTCACAACCGTCGACGTCGGGCAGGCCAAGGTCGATGATCGCAACGTCCCAGCGAGCCTCGTTCGCCTGCTCGAGCGCTTCCGTTGCTGTCGCGGCGCTGAGCACGCGATGCCCCAGGGTTTGGACTAGTTCGCGCAGCATGTCGCGCGAATCATCGTCGTCCTCCACGATGAGAACACGCATATCGTCGGATTCAATGTCGAAGCGCTGGTTCAAGGTAAGACTCCCGGGCTGCCGCAAGTGTATACTGACGGTCAGAGAGCGCTAGGCCCGGGACGACCGGAGATTCGAGCAATCGTCGCGCCGAGCTCATTGGGTTCGACGGGCTTGGCCAGGTGAGCGTGAAATCCCGCCGCGAGGGCCTGGACCACATCGCGCTGCGAAGCATATGCGGTGAGAGCGACCGCGGGCAGGTTCGAGAAGCCCTTGGACTGGCGGATTCGGCGCATCAGCGACAAGCCGTCCTCGTCCGGCAGACCGATGTCCGAAACGATCACGTCGGGAGCTCGATCTCGCAGCGCGATCAGCGCGTCGTGAGCAGTCGCCGCAATGGTGACCGTCGCCCCCAGGCTGCGCAAGACCGCCTCGATCAGATCGCAGCCGTCTGGATCATCCTCGACCAATAAGGCGTGCATGCCTTGAAGTAGCCCGGCGGGCACGCTCTCGGGAGCTGTAAGGGGCAAGGTGTTTAGGGTCGCCGAAGCCACGGCCAGCGGCAGCTCAATGACGAAGGTCGCCTTACTTGCGGCGTCTCTCCGCAGCTGGCGAAGGGATCCTCCATGCAGCTCCGTGACCTGGCGTGCGAGGGAAAGCGTCAGCCCCATCGTGCCGGGCGCGGAGCTCCGTTCCCCCGAGCTGGGGGGCTCGGCGTGCTCTTCAGAAGCCAGGACCAGGGGGCGATCGGAGATCAGAAGATTCAAGCGCTCGTTGTCGCTCGTCAACCGCAGCGCCACCACCGAATCTGCCTTCGCGATCTTGCAGACGCTCACCAGAACGCTCACGACCACCTCCTCGAGGCGCGCCGCATCCCCGAGCACGAGCGCTTCTTCTGTCCCGAGATCTGCGTGGATCCTGTGGTTCCGAAATTCGAGGATCGTCCGCGCGGCCGCCAACGCCGAGACGACCACGCCACGGAAGGACAACAGCCGGTCCTCGACGCGCAGACTACCGCTAGAAAGGCCGACGATATCGCTCACGCCGCTCGCCAAGCGCGTCAGAGTTCGAGCGTTGCGCGCGATGGCGTCGATGCCGCCCCGCACCTGTGGTGCCGCAAGCTCGCCGCGCTGAATCAACTGGGTCCAGCCGAGGATCGCGTTCAGCGGCGTTCTCAGTTCGTGGGAGAGCTCTGCGAACTGGGCGTCCTTGACGCGGGCCTCCTCGAGCAGGGCCTGACGCTCGCGCTCGGCCTTGAAAAAGCACTCGTGAGCGCTCAACGCGAGCGACAAGACTTGGCCGACCGCTTCAATCTGCCCCACTTCGTCGCGCACGTACGCGGGCTGCTCCGGCCGACGCAGCAGTGTCAGGGCGCCAAGGACACGGCCACGGCTCGCCAGGGCGATGCAGACGCAGTCCAGCGGAGGCGTCGCGATCGCCACATGCTGCCCAGGCAACGTGGATCCGGGCGTGACGCTTGCCATCACCTGAAGGGCTTGTTCGCGCAAGCACGCTGCGTCGACGTCGAGGACCGGGAGCTCCTCATCTAGCAGCACCAGACGCGCTGGCGCCTCGGGAAGATCCACCAAATCGAGCACGACGGCATCGCCGAGCGCTGGGACCAGTCGCTCCGCAGCCCGTCTCAATCCGTCAATGAAAGCAGGCTCCCCGATACAGCGCCGCAATTCGTCGAACACCTGCGACGCACAATTCACCGGAGTAACGTTCCCCGGGCTTTGTGGCGTCGACGACATGGCAGCTCAAGCCATTCTGCAAGTTATGCGCCGGCTGCGGAATAACTACCAAAGCAAAACCGATGGGGGTGTTTCAGCCGTGATCTGGCCAAGCGTCCTGCAGACTCGGACCGGCTGCGAATCAAACGCGCCACACTGGGGCGTCTCTGCGCGGGCGAGCATTGGACGGCCCTACCTTTTTCCCTCGCGCCACGCATGGAGCGCCCTGCTGCCCCCACGCATCGCTTCAGGTACGGGAGCCCCGGGGAGCGGCGGCCGCAGAGCGCCACGAGCCCTGAAGACACAGCACTTCGGCCTCCGTTCGTGGAGTCGGCGTGCCCCCTTGCCCCAGAGACCGTGCCAGCTCGTCGCAGACCCCCAGGGGGTCGCGATCACTAGCTTTGCCCCGCTTCGACTTCAGCCGAAGAGCGCGAAACAGGTACATGCCTGCGAAGGCAGCCGTGAACAGGCCGCCAGCGAACAGCGGGATGCTTTCGGGAAGTCTCAAGGCCATCATGATCCTTACCTTTCTGCGCCGGCTCCGTCTCGCTGCAAAACGTGAGCCATCAGCTGCGCTCTCGGCACGAGCCTTGCTGCGCAGCGTGTGTGGAAGCCTCCTCGACTCAGCACAGCATCGGCTCGCCGCTCGCGTGGGTCGCGTTCGTCGCGCTGGTCCTAGTTTTGGTGGCACTCGACCTCGGCGTCCTGCATCGACGCGCGCGCGACGTGTCGACGCGCGAGGCGGCCGTCTGGAGCGTTTTTTGGCTGGTTCTGGCGGCGGGGTTCGCGCTTGCCACGTGGGGCTTCGCAGGATCCAGCCGCGCGCTGGAGTTCACGACCGGATATCTAATCGAAAAGGCGCTCGCGCTCGACAACCTGTTCGTGATCTTTCTGATTTTCGCGTACCTGCAGATTCCCCGGAAGCATCAACATCGCGTGCTCGTCGGGGGCATCATCGGAGCGATGCTGCTACGGGCCGCCTTTATTG
>JAEUAF010000430.1 GCA_019695485.1 Sorangium sp. | reverse complement strand
CGTGCTCGTCCTCGGCGCGCTCGCCGCGCTCACGACCGTCGTCCTCCGGCGGCGCCGCATCGGCTGGCGCCGCGCCGTCGGCTTCCTACTTTGGGCCACGCCCACCCTCGCCGCCACGTTGGCGTTCTATGTGGCGGTGAGTGGCAGTCTCGATCTCACCGCCATCAACGGGCGCTGGCGTTTCATCGGAGCCAGTACGACTGCTAGCTTGGCCGTCGGCGGTGCCGCATTCCTGCTTCACAAGCTCGTGTTTGCCGAGCGTCTGCGGCTCGCGGAGGACTGGTTCGGCCTCGTGCTCGGCGTGGCGAGCTTCACGCTGCTCGAGCCCTTCGTGCACGGTTGGAGAATGGGAGTGCCCGTGCCCGACCCCATGCCGCTGTTCTTGCCCTTGTTCGCACCGATCTTCGTCGCGGTTCACGCGCTCGTCAGTTGCGCGCTCTGCCTGCGGGTCTGGCGCGAAAAATCCTTTTGAGTGAGGCCGGGCATTCTCAGAGTGCGCGGCGAAACGAACACGGCTCTTCGAAAGGAGGCCCCGTTTTTCACCGACGCCGAAAGGACGCCTCATTCATGCAAAATCTCAGTGAAACGCACGACCCACGCACCCGACGAACCGCAGCCATTATCGCGCGAGCGCTCGAAGACGACGCCTATCGCGAGCAGCTTCTGGTCAACCCGAAGAGCGCCATCCAGCAGGGCTTTGGGAAGGAACTGCCGCTCGGCCTCGAGGTCCGCGTCGTGGAAGAATCAGCCAGCGTGGTCTACCTGGTGCTGCCGGCGCGACGTGTGGTCGAGCTGTCGGACGACGACCTCGACGCCGTCGCAGGAGGCTTCGCCGCCCCGAAAGGGGCGTCAGTGGGGAAGGCGCCCGGCTGGTACCCGCTCGACGAGTGGCTCGCCACGGTCCTGATGTAGCTCGAAAATTCGGCGGCGCGTCGGGCCTGAGCGTGTCTGGCCCGACGCGCACCGACTCAGCGCGGAGTCCCCCGATGCACGACGATTCGAAGACCCTGCGAGGCCTGACCCCTGCGCCTTCGCGAGCGACGCTACCCGAGAGCTCGAGCTTTTATGCCATTCACTTGCGCGGTGGGCTGTCGCGCGCTCATCTCGAGCGACTCGGAACCGAGCTTGCCTTGCGACAGCTACGAGCGACGCCCGACAGCGCTCCAGCGTCGTTTGCAAACGCGCGGAGGGAAGGCACCGCGCCTGGCTGCATTCTGCGCCGCGTGTTCCTGCACGAAGGGCAGCTATTCCTGCGGCTACCGCTCGCCGCGAGCGGCGGTGTCCCTGATGCGAGCGGCGACGCCGCGGCCGAGGTGGCCGCCGTGATGCGGGAGCTCCGTTTGCTAGGGCACGCCACCGCGAGCCTGTTCTTCCTGAACGCCTGGCTCGAGCAATCTGGGGCGTTCCGGGCTCTCCCCACGCTGCGTGCGGCGCTGGATCGGAGCTTCGGACTCGAGGGGCGACCACTCGCCGCGCCGCGGCTCGTCATCACGCACGGGCTGAGCGGTTCGGGCAAGACCACGCTAGCGACAGCCGCAGCTGGCCTGCTCGATGCGGTGCTGGTGCGTCAGGATGCGGAGATCGTGCGGATGAGGCGCAGCGAGGCCGTGCTGCGCCCCGGTGCGCTCGCGGCCCGGCTTCAGGACCTCGCAGCAGAGGCGCTCGGCGCCGGCTGGGCCGTGGTCGTCGAGTCCTGCTTCGTCGAGCGCCGACAGCGTCAGGCCTTCCGGGCCTTGGCGAGCGGGCTCCACGTGCCATTCACGATTTTGCATTGCTCGGTGCCCCCCGCGCTCGCCGCGCAGCGCTTGGAACGGCGGCTCGCGTTCGGTGCGCTCTTTCACGGGAGCGACCTGGATTCCGGCCTCGTGCAGCAAAAGCTGCAGGAGCAGCTCGACGCGCTCGAGCCGCTCGACGAGGCCGAGTGCGCCGAGACCATTCACGTCGACACCCAAGAACCCATCGATGCCGAGGCGGTCGCCGCCCGAATCCAAGAAATAAGGGATCCCGCATGAACCAGCGTTCGTTCGACTTCAAAGAGCTGCTGAGCCCTCTCGAGCCTGCGCTATTCCTCCGTGAATACTGGCAGCGGTCGCCGGTAGTCGTGGCTCGACAGTCGCCCGACCACTACGCGGGGCTATTCTCCGTTGCCGATGTCGAACGAGTGGTCGGATACGGCCAGCTCAAGTACTCGCAGCTGAAGGTCGCCCGAGCCGGCAGCGATGCGCAGGCGAGCCAGGCGTACCACGTGGAGTCGGCGCGCACGTCCGACACGAACGGGCTTTTTCACTCTTACGCCGAGGGCGAGAGCATCGTCTTCAATTTCCTGCCGTCCTACTGGGAGCCTGCTGCTCGTCTGTGCGCCGCCGTCGAGCAATGGTTGCAATTTCCGGCGGGCGCGAACGCCTATGTCACCCCGCGTAACGCTTGCGGCTTCCCTCCCCACTTCGACGCCCACGAGGCCTTCATCCTGCAAACGCACGGCTCCAAACATTGGCGCATTTACCGGCGCTCGCCGCGCGCCGCGAACGAAACGGCTGAAGAACAGATCGTGCCTCGCGAGGAGCTCGGCGAGCCCATTCGTGAGCTCGATCTGCACGCGGGTGACCTGCTCTACATTCCTCGCGGCTACGTCCACGAAGCGAGCACGCTAGACTCGTCGTCCATTCACGTGACACTCGGCGTTCGGACGTACACGCTACTCGATTTGCTGAACGAGGTTCTCGCCGTGGAGGGCGCTCAGAACCCCGACCTTCGCACCCCGCTAGCCGCAGCCGCGCTGGAAGCGTCCCTCGGCGTGGACGAGACTGTCGAGCAGCTCGAGCGCGTCGTAAACGCCATCGAGCTCCGGTCCCGGCTCGCGGAAGCGCGCGCTCGCTTGAAGCTCCGACTGATCGAGCGGCTGCGCCCGCTCCCCACATCTCACTTACAAAGCCTCGACCGGCTCGATCGCGTCGGGCTCGACACGCGCGTCGCCAAGCGAGCGGGGATGCTGTGCCACGTGGCGCGCAAGGCGGGCCGCGCCGAGCTCGCGTTTCCGGGCAATCGGCTGGGCGGGGCGGCAAATCTCGAGCCCGCGCTGCGCTTCCTCGCGGACGTTCGCGAGCCGTTCACAGTGCGAGCCCTGCCCGATACGCTGAGCGACGAGAGCAAGCTCGTGCTCGTCAAACGCGCGATCCGCGAGGGGCTGCTGGAGCTCACCTGAGATCGCGACAAGCGCTCGACTCGGGGCAACGCGGGCTCCGAGCGGCTGCGCTCGGGGCGAGCCCTTGCGCCGCGATCCGGACGCCGCCCCCCGCCAAGATGGCGCGGGCGCGACGCAGGCGCGTCTTGATCGTGCCTTGCGCTGCCCCGAGCTCCCGCGCGACTTCGCTGACCGTGCGCCCCTCGAGAGCGCACAGCGTGAAGACGCGCCGGCAGTCTGCGTCGAGCAACTCGAGAAGCGTCGTAGCGGCGGCGTGCGCGCGTTTCCGCGCGACGAGTTCGTCTTGCTGCAGGCTCTCTGGCGCCGGCTCCTCGTAGAATTCCTCGGGCTGCTCGCGACTCCGACGATAGGAGCGCCGAACGTGCCCCGCCTCGCGCAGGGCGACCCGGTACAGAAACGCGCGCTCCGACCCAACGGCAATGTCAGCCATTCGATTGACGGCTACCAGAAATACGCGCTGCGCGGCATCGTCGACATCACTACCGCGCACCCCGAATCTGCGCAGAGTCCGGCTCACGAACGCGGCGTGTTCGAAGATCGGGGTCAGCGAGCTGTCATTTCGCCTTGCGAATATGGGCCGTGTCGACATGGGGACGCGCCACTGCAAGCGCTAGGCCGACCGAGTCGTGCCGACTCCAGCTACGTTTCTGCGCCGATTCGGTGGGCGGCGTAGCGCGCGCCCCTGGGACGCGTCACATGGGACGCTTTCCGCGCCAGAAAGCCCGAGGGCGAGGCCTCCGAGGAGCTAGGACATCAGCGAGCGGCGGCTTGGGGGAGCGGCAGACCGAGCGCGCGCGCCGCCCAAAGCAGCGCTGGCTTCAGCTGCTCGAGCTGAACATACCGCACCTTAGGCGCGTCGGGGATCGCAGGCAGCCCCGCGCGGGCGGCGAAGAACCCACTAACGCAGGCTGCGATTTCCGGCTCGCTAGGCAACGTTTCCTCGGGGAGCGGGCCGCCTTCTGCCGCGAGGCTCGGCAGCCAGAACCCCGTGTCGAGCGCACCGTTTCCGATACACGCGAAGTTCCAGTCGATCAAGACCACCCCCCGACTGGCGCGGCACAGATTGTCGCTGCGCACGTCGAGATGACAGAGCTCGTTGCCTTCGGTTCTGACCTGCGCACTCGCCCGAACGAGCAGCGGCAGTGCGCTCTCGAGCCACGCCGAGCCCGCCAGCCCCAGGGCCAAGAACGGCGCCGGATCGGCGGCGACCTGCTGCCAGCCGTCGTTGAAACTGCCATGCAGCTCGGCAAAGGGCCGGAGCTTCGCGCGAGTATCGTGCACAGCGCGCAACGTCGCGCGCACCTCGCTCACGAGCTCGGGGTTCCACGGGGGTGGCCAATACGCTTCGCCAAGATCCTCCAAGACCAAGATCGGAGCCGCCACATCGTCTTCCCAAGCCAGCAGCCTTGGCAGGAATGGCGCTCGCAACTGATGGTAGGCGTCCGACTCCGAGCGCAGCGCATCCACGGTGTGTGCCGTGACGCCGATCTTTACAAATGCGGTCTTCCCGGAGTCGAGCTCGATCCGCCAACGAGCCGCAGGAGAGTAGCCCCCACCGACGGACTTTACTGCCGTCACGCGGTCGCCGAGCAGTTGCTCGATGCGTATTCGTTGGAGTGCATTCAATGTAGGCGCCCTCTCTCGAACAGATTACGCTCGGC
>JAEUAF010000403.1 GCA_019695485.1 Sorangium sp. | reverse complement strand
TCGAGGGCTTTCTGCTGTGCGGCGTTGGCTTGCGCTTCGGCATGTTCGGTCCGCACCAAGTCCGCGGCCGCGTCGGCGAGCTCGGCGGCCAAGGCTTCTAGCGCGCTGCCGTGGGCGTGGTCGCCCCCGCGCCGCGCATTGGCAGCCCGTTCGAGGGCCTGGCGAGCGCGCGCAATCACGGGCTCCGTTAGCTTGTGCGCGGCGGGATCTGCGTCGAGCGCCGCGAGCGCGGCCTCCGTACGTGCCCGCGGGCTTTCGTCGGCGCGAGTGGGCGCGGTGACGCCGAGGCCTGCGAGTCCCACGCACGAGGCGAACAGTGCGGCGACATGCGGCCGCTGTGCGCGGGGCATGCAGCCCGCCAAGGGTTCAATTCGGCCAGGTTTTGGCGCCCAGGTGGGTTTCACGCCACGACCAAGCCACGCGCTGCCGCCTGGGTCAAGGCTCTCGTGCCCGGCGGCGACTCTTGCTATAGCCGAGACCTTCGGGAGAGCACTCTATGGCCGAAACCAAGCGAGCGAGTTGGGACGAATACTTCATGGCCATCGCCCGGGAAGTCGCGACCCGTTCCACGTGCGACAGAAAGCACGTGGGGGCGGTCATCGTGCGCGAGCGGATGATCCTCACGACTGGCTACAACGGATCGATCCGCGGCCTGGCCCATTGTGACGACGAAGGGCACATGATGGAGGATGGCCACTGTGTGCGCACCGTGCATGCCGAGGCGAACGCCATCGTTCAGGCGGCGCGCAACGGCGTGCGGCTCGAAGGCGCAGACATCTACGTGACCGCATCGCCATGCTTCGGTTGCTTCAAGCTGATCGCCAATGCGGGGCTGCGTCGCATCGTCTTCGGCGAGTTCTATCGGGATCAGCGCATCTACAAGTTGAGTGAGCTGCTCGGGATCCAGCTCAATCACCAACCGATTGCGGAGCCCCCAAGTGAGTGAACTCCGCGTCGCGGTGATTTCCGGGGGGCCGAGCGCTGAGGCCGAGGTCAGTCGCAGCAGTGCGCGGGGCGTCAGCGAAGCGTTGCGTCGCCTGGGACATGCCGTCACGGACATCGAACTCGACCGGGACACGGCGGCGCGTTTGACGGCGGGGAATTTCGACGTCGTATTTCCGGTTACCCACGGGCCACTCGGAGAAGATGGCTGCTTACAGGGGTTACTAGAGGTTTTGGACTTGCCCTACATCGGCTCGCAGGTGTTGGCGAGTGCGCTCTCTGCCAGCAAACCGCACGCGAAGGCTCGCCTCGCGGCGCTAGGCCTGCCTGTAGCGAAGGAGGCGCTCTTGACGGCGGCCGATGCGACGCCGGCTCGCATCGCGGAGCTTCGCGCAGCGCTAGGGGCAAAACTCGTGGTCAAGCCTGCCTCGGGTGGCTCGGCGATCGGCGTCGAAATCATCGAGCCCGGAGCGAGCCCGGCTGACGCGCTGAAGGCGGTCGAGCGCGCTCTCGTGTTCGAGGCGACGCTGCTGGTCGAGCCGTTCGTGCCCGGCCTCGAAGTCACCTGCGGCGTGATCGAAATGCCGAGCCCGCGCGCCCTGCCGCCAACTTGGATTCGCCCGAAGGCTGCGGGCCACTATGACTTCGTCTCGAAGTACCGCCCGGGCGGGAGCGAGCACGTGTGTCCGGCGCCGTTTTCCGCGAGTCTCAACGAGCGGATTCAGTCGGCGGCGGTCGCGGCGCACTCGGCGCTCGGCTGTCGTGATCTCTCGCGCACGGACTTCCTCGTGGAGACAGAAGGTGAGGGGAGGTTCACGCTCCTCGAGGTAAATACGCTGCCCGGCATGACGCCAACCAGCCTGTTTCCCGAGGCCGCCGCGGCCGCAGGAATCTCATTCGAGACGCTGTGCGAGACGCTGGTGCAGCGGGCACGGCGCCGTCGTCGCCGGGCGCAAAGCGGCGTCGCGCTGCCCTAGCAAGCGTTTTTCCGCGGCGCCTAACGCTCGCGGCGCCGAGCGCTCGCCTACGCGCGCTCCGAGACGCGGCTCGGCTCGGCCTGTTGAGGGCTGCTTTGAGCGGACGCGCTTTGACTGGAGCGTTCGCGCAGGCGCGTGAGGAGGGCATCGCGATTCGACGGCGCCGCGACTGGGGCGGCGGGCCGTCGGTGAATTCCGCTACGCTCGAGCGGTTCACGCGGCAGCTCCGCGCTGCTGGGCTCGGCGGCGAGTGCGGGGCTCGCTAAGACAGGCTCGGGCGCGCGCGCCTCTGCCTCGGGCGGATTCGGAGGCGGCGCAGAAGAGAGCCTCTCCGAGAGCTGCGCTTCTCGCGCCAGCAGGGCGCGATCGATGAAGGCTTTGGTCTGCGCGCCGAAGCGGCGGAACTTGACGCGCACGCCGCCTGGGCGCTCGTCACTCGCTTCCAGATAACCGACGCTCCTGCCTTCGGCCCGGATCACTTTGGCACCCGACGAGAGCACCACTTCGAAGACGATGGCCGTGTCCGCCGGCAGCGCCGCCTGCCCGACCAGCAACATGCTTCGGGCGTCGATGGTCCACGCCTCTGCCGCCAGATACTCCTCTTCGCTGCTGAAGGGTCGGAGTACGTGCAGGACGACCTGGCTCATAACACTCCCCAGTTTACTGTCGTCTTCTCACGCGAACAAGCAGCGTGTCTTTGATTCGTCAGTCGAGCGCAGCCAAACCCGCTCGGGGATTCGCGCTACGGTTGACAGCTGGCTTGTCATCCGGCATCCCACAGCCTCTCCCATGAGCTCACTCCGAAAGGTTCTGGTGATCGGTTCCGGTGGCCGTGAGCACGCGCTTTCGCTGCGATTGCTCGAGTCGGAGTCGGTAGGTGAGGTACTCCTTTCCCCGGGAAACGCTGGCACCCATACAGCCCCGCCCGACCTCGCTCACAAGATACTGCGCAACGCCACCGGGTCGCCCTTGGAGGTTGCAGCGCGTGAGCAACCCGACCTCGTCATCGTGGGGCCGGAGGCCCCGCTCTGCGATGGCCTCGTCGACCAGCTTTCGGCTGCCGGATTTCTAGCGTTCGGTCCCAGCGCCGCTGCGGCACGACTCGAAGGCTCCAAGGCGTTCATGAAGGACTTTGCGTTGCGGCACGGCATCGCCACGGCTCGCCACGTGACGGTGGACAGTGCGGCGTCCCTTGAGCGAGCGCTTGCGGAGTTTGACGCTGCCCCGGTGGTCAAGGCCGACGGCCTATGCGCGGGCAAGGGCGTCGTAGTGGCCGACTCGCATGACGTGGCGCGCGAGGCGGCGCTCGGCATGCTGAGCGGCGCAAGCTTCGGCGCAGCCGGCGCGCGCGTGGTCTTGGAGGAGCGGTTGCGCGGTGCCGAGGCGAGCATCCACGCCATTTCGGACGGTGAGCGCATCTTCGTCTTGCCTGCCGCTCAGGATCACAAGCGAATCGGCGACGGCGATCGCGGCCCGAACACGGGGGGCATGGGGACCTATGCTCCAGCGCCGCTGATCACACCGGAGCTCGCCGAGCGAGTCACGCGGCAAATCCTATTGCCAGCGATTCATGGGATGGCCGCTGACGGCACCCCATTTCGCGGGGCCCTCTTCGCAGGGCTCATGGTGAGCGATGCCGGCGAACCAGGGCTTTTGGAGTTCAATGTGCGTTTCGGGGATCCCGAGACGCAGGTCTTGATGAATCTCATCGATGGAGATTTCGCCGAAGCGCTGATTCAGGCGGCGCGCGGCAAGCTCGATCCGGCGTTGCTGACGCTGTCGAAGAACAGCGCGGTGTGCGTCGTGCTCGCCGCAGCCGGATATCCCGCCACGCCGCGCGCGGGTGACCCCATCGAAGGATTGGACGTTGCGGCGCGCATGCCGAACGTGCGCGTGTTCCACGCGGGGACGCGACTCGACGCCGGGCGCGTGCTGACAGCCGGCGGCCGTGTGCTTGGCGTTACCGCGCGCGGCAGTTCACTCGCTGAAGCACATCAGCGCGCCTATCAGGCGACCGAAGCGATTCGCTTCGCCGGCATGCAATTCCGCCGCGATATTGCCGCGCGCGCGCTCGCTTGACGCAACGCGTCAAGTCGGCTATAGGTAGCCGTGCCCGTTGCCGCCGTTCTCGGACTAGCCCGAGGAGCTCAGGCGGAAAGCCGCTCGCCACCGCGGTTGGCGGGTGCAGAGCGAACAATTCGCTTGCGATGCTTTAGGTGCGGCACTAGCGAACGGATGTTTCGATACCCTTCGGAGGATCATGGCCCGAGTAATGAATTTCAATGCAGGTCCCGCCGCGCTTCCTCTTGCGGCACTCGAGCGGGCTCAAAAGGAGCTGATCGACTTCGCGGGAACCGGCATGAGCGTGATGGAGCACAGCCATCGCGGCAAGGCTTACGAAGCCGTGCACAACGAGGCCATTGGTCTGGTCAAGGAACTCTACGGAGTACCCGACAACTACGACATCTTGTTGCTTCAGGGCGGGGCGAGCCAGCAATTTGCCACCGTGCCCATGAACTTCCTGCCGCCTGGCAAGAGCGCCGACTACGTGCTCACCGGCGTCTGGGCGCAGAAGGCCTACAAAGAAGCGAAGACCCTGGGCACCCCTCGTGTCGCAGCGAACACCGAGAGGGACCAGCGATGTACGCGCGTCCCGAAGCAGGCGGAGCTCGATCTCGACCCGAACGCCGCCTACGTCCACATCACCACGAACAACACGATTTTCGGGACGCAGTGGCACCAGATCCCGAACACGGGCAGCGTGCCGTTGGTCGCTGACATGTCGAGCGACATCATGTGGCGTCCGGAGGACGTCTCAAAGTTCGGCATGATCTACGCTGGAGCCCAGAAGAATCTGGGTCCGAGCGGCCTGGTGCTCGTCATCCTGCGCAAGGATCTGGTCGCCGCAGGGCGAAAGGACATTCCGGTGATCTTCCAGTACCGGACCCACGCCGAGACTAATTCGCTCTACCACACGCCCCCCACGTTCGCGATCTACATGCTGCGCAATGTCCTCGACGAAGTGAAGCGTGCCGGTGGGCTCAGCGCGATGGAGAAGCTCAACCGCGAGAAGGCGACCGTGCTGTACGACGCACTCGATGCGCGCGCCGATTCCTTCACGTGCCCTGTCGAGAAGGACTCGCGATCGGTGATGAACGTGGTGTTCACGCTGAAGACACCCGAGCTCGAGGCCGAGTTCCTCGCAGAAGCGCAGAAACGCGGCATGGTCGGTCTCAAGGGCCACCGCTTGGTCGGCGGGATGCGCGCCTCGATCTACAACTCGGTGCCGTTCGAAGCCGTGAGCTCCCTCGCCGACTTCGTGCTGAACTTCAAAAAGTGAGCACGGCGCCTGCCTACGGCGAACCGAGCTACCGGCTTCGGTTCGCCGCAGGAGGCGGCACGGGTTCCGCGCTCAGAGCGGGGCCGCGTGCTCCTTAGTCGCCACCAAGTCACTCTTTTCGTTCCTTACCGAGGTCGAGCCGGCGACCAGGAGGGGCAGCGCCACCAGCACCAGAGCCGCCCCGAGCGCGAGTGAGATTTCGCCGCCCGTCTTGAGTCCGCTCCGGTCCTCGAAGCGACCGTAGGCAAACGCCGTCATGCCGACGAGCGCAAGCGGCACCCCCGCGATCAAGCCCACGCGTCCCCAAAGCCGTGCGCTCGACGAACCCCCATGGACGCTCAGCAACGCAGACCCCGCGCCGGGTTCGATGCGGAATGGTCCGCTCGGCGTCATGCCCGGAGCAACGACGCGCGCCTCGACGCCTTCGACCGCGACCACCTGACCGCACGGCGCCTGACATTGACGATGCCAAACATCGTCGCCTCCGAATACCCGCGTCTCGAGCCAGGCGTCCGGGTGGTTGACGGCGATGCGCACGCGCGCGGCTCCGGTGAGCGCTGGCGCGGGTTCAGCCGGACTTGGGGCAGCCAACGGGGGCTTCGCCGTTGTGGGCGAGGGGAGTGCGATAGGCGCGCTGGCAGAGGGGACCGCGGTGGCCTGTGTAAGTGCGGCGCTTGCCGGTGCGGGCGTCGGTGCCTCTGCTGGCGGTGCCACCGGGTCGCCTGGACTTGTCGGGGCAGCGGCGGGCGGCGCTGGCGCACTCGGCTCCGCCCTCGCGATACCGGTAAGCGAGGTGAGGAGAAGACAGGTTCGCAATGCCGCGCGCATGCAGCGCATGCACCACGAAGTTCGCGCTTTGGCAAGTAATGCGCGAGCCGAACGCGAGGGCCTACATCAGAGGCCTAGGCCGCAATGGGGCGACGTCGCGGAAAGTAAGGTTTCCTTGCACGGACACACGCCTATCGTTACCGTTGGAGATGGCGCAGGAAATGCTGCTCAGCGCCTCCCAATGACCACAACCCCGCACCCTCGCGCCCGAGCCACGGCTCGATGAGGTACACGCTCCGACTTCAGCAGCAGGATATCGATCTTGCCGAAGGTGACTTCCTCATCGGTCGGGCCGTGACTTGCCAGCTCTCTCTCGACGACCCGATGGTTTCTCGCAACCATGCGCGGCTTCGTATCACCGAGACCGCCGTCGTGCTGGAGGACCTCGGCAGTCGAAATGGCGTGAAGGTGAACGGAGAGCGAGTCGATCGGCAACGCAGCCTCGTGCACGGCGATCAGCTCGTGATCGGAAGCCACGAACTCGTGCTGCTGGCACGGCGCGACCTTGCGGCGGACACGCTAGTGCAAACACCGGAGATCGACCGCGCTGGCTTTGGACTGATGGGCGCACTTGCCGACAAGGCTCTCGCCCTCGGTCGCGGCGACGAAGCTGAAAGGTTGATTGGCCAGCAGCTCGATCAGGCGCTGAGCGACGCCGAAAGCGGGCGCAGCATCGAACCCGAGAATGTCGAGCGCGCGACGGCGTATGCGCTGCGTATCGCAGCAGCGACCCAGAGCTCGCGCTGGATCGACTTCTTATTTCGCTTCTACACGGTCCTGAAGCGCCCGTGCCCAGCGCCAATGGTGGACGAGCTCTACACCATCGTGCGCAAGGTCCAGCGGCCCTCACCGGGTGCGCTACGCACCTACCTTGCCGTTTTGCGAACGCTCGAATTGGGGCCCGCAGATCGTTTCTTGGTGAGCCGCTTGGAAGGACTCGAGCGCTTGATCGGCGCACGCTGATCAGGTGCTCGGTTCGGGAAATCCGGGTGGTCTCCGTGCAGAGTGAAAAGTCGCAGCCGAATTCGACGATTGCGGAGGGGAACCCAGGCGATTAGCCTTGGGCAGAAGTGGACGAAGACCGCCACGCGAACAAAACCCCGCCTGCCGCCGGAGAGCTCGTGCCTGCGGTCGGAGCGAAGCGCTTCTCGCTGGAGCACGCAGGGCGCAGTATAGAGCTGCGTCCGGGGGTGTTTGCGGCTGGGCGCAGCTCTGCATGTCAGATCGCGGTCGACGACGCGCTTGTCTCGAGGCGCCACGCGGAGTTCGTGGTGACCGCGGATTCGTTGACCGTGCGCGACGCAGGCAGCGTGAACGGAGTCTTCGTCAACAACAAGCGCATCGCGGGGGCCGAATTCCTGCGCGACGGCGATCAAGTGCGGCTCGGCACCCAAGTGTTGGTCGTGCGCGCGTCGAGTGAAGGCGCTCGTCCACGCGCCGCAGCGCGAGTTGGCGCAGAAACCTTGCGGGGCATCGAGGTGACGCCGTTGGCGTCGGGGTTTCCCGCGCACATGCCGTCGGAATCCGAGGCCACGTTTAGCGCGCACACCTTGGATCTGTTAGGCGGCGTCGCCGAGAAAGTGTTGGCGCTCGGTCGCGGCGAAGAAGCCGAAAAGGTGCTCTCGACGACGCTCACTAACCTCCTCTCGGACGTGCGCTCGCGTGGGCCGGGCAGCTCGAAAACCCAAGTTCAGGAGAAGGCCGTCCACTACGCGCTGAAGCTCGCCGAGGTGACCGGCAAGGGGCGCTGGGTCGACTACGCGCTCGAGCTCTACGCGGCGCTGAAGCGTCCCTTCGCCCCCGCGCTGGTCGACGAACTCTACGCGGTTCTGCGTCACGTCGACGCCGTGAACCTCAACGTTCTTCGCGCTTACGTCGCCGATCTGCGGGCGCTCCAGCAGACGTTCGGTCCGACGGAGCGCTTCGTACTTCAGCGGCTCGAGGGCTTCGAGCGGCTGGCTGCTTTGAAGTAGATGCGGGCGCGCTCGGCTCAGAGCGCTTCGCGAGGCGCGCCAGCGCCAACTTCGCCGCGCCGGCAATGGCGCCGCGTAGCTCATCGTCGTCGACCCGGTTGAGCCGGGAGCTTAGCTCACTCGGGAGGGGCGCTGCCGGCTGCGCGTGGGGTGTTGCACGCTTGCTGGGCGATTCTTGGGGTTGCGGCTTGGTTTGGATCCGAAACCGAATCCGCTCCACCTTGACGTGGTGCGCGGCCAAGCGCTCGATGATTTCCGGGGTGAGGAGACTGAGCTCCTGCGACCACGGCGCTGACGCGACATAAACGGTCAGCTCGCCGTGGCGGAGTGCCCCAATCTCGGTGCGGTCAGCGATCCGGCGGCCTACAGCGAGCCGCCACGTGTCACGATCGAGCGCCACACGCGCGCGCTGCAGTGTGGCCTTGCGCGTCCCGTCGAGGACATCTCCGAGCGCTGTCGGGCGCGCCTTGGGATCCTGACGGCGCGCCGTCACGAGCACCGCGAGTCAGGGAAAAGTGCGCGACTCGTCAGCATAGGGAGCCTAGTTTTCGATCTGTGCCGAAGGTGGGAGTCGAACCCACACTCCTGTTAGGGAAACGGATTTTGAGTCCGCCGCGTCTGCCGGTTCCGCCACTTCGGCTTGGGGCAGCGGAACCTAAATCAGGGTTCTCGATTCGGCAACGGCCAACGAAACGAATACGGCAGACCGGCCCGTCGGCAAGCGCTCGACGAGTCGCGTTCACTGAACGTAACGTCTGAAGCCATTGACAGCGCCGCTAGCAGGTTGGACATTTCGCGCCCCAACGAAAGCACCTAGGAAGGACTATCGCGATGAATTTCGAAGTGGCACCGCTACCGTACGCAAAAGACGCACTTGAGCCTGTGATGAAGCAGGAGACGCTCGAGTTTCACTACGAAAAGCATCACAAGGGCTACATGACGCGGCTAAAGAGCCTTATCGAGGGCAAGCCGGAGGCCGACAAGAGTCTCGTCGAGCTCATTCGTAGTAGCTCGGGAGGCGTGTTCAACAACGCAGCCCAGGTCTATAACCACACGTTCTACTGGGACGGAATGAAGCCCAGCGGCGGGGGCGCCCCACCTGCAGGGGACGTGGCCGACCTCATCAACGGCCTTGGTGGCTGGGAAAAGTTCCGCACGGACTTCGTCGCTGCAGGGGCAGCGCGCTTTGGGTCCGGCTACGTGTGGCTCGTCTTGGACGGCGGGAAGGGCAAGATTCTCGACACGCCGAACGCGGAGACGCCCCTCACCACCGGTCAGGTTCCGCTGCTCACCGCGGACGTTTGGGAGCACGCGTACTATCTCGATCACCGCAACAATCGCATTGGCTTCCTCGAAGCCTTCTGCGACAAGCTGGTAAATTGGGAGTTCGTCGCGAAGAACCTACGCTCCGCGAAGTGACCAGGCGCCGCCGCGCGGATGCAGCGGCAGCAAACGAAAGCTCAGCCATGCCGATCGCGATCGCGGTCGGCATGGTGATGCGGCGCCTGGCGGGGCGCTTAGCGCTTGGTCTGCACGGGCAAGATGGCTGCCCAGTTCAAACGTTCCAGCAAGTCGTCGGCGATCAGTAAGCCGCGATCGCCGAAGTAGAGCGCGTTCTCTTCCCCATCGTCGCGCCATTCACCGACGAAGAGGATGCCCTGGCCGCTCTCGTTGTACCCGAGCTGGACGACGGCATTCTTTACCCAACGCCCGCCGCCCTCGAACTCGACAGGCTCGGGCAGCGTGTAAAACCCTTCGGAAGGCAGCTGCTTCAGGGTGCGCGCCCAAGTGGGGGAGCGTAGCGGAGTGGTCGGGTCCCGCCAAAACCAGCGGTTGCGACGGTTGTCGGCCGGGCGAACGACGAATTTGCCGCCGCCATTTTGCGACTGGCCGACGTACACGAGAGCGCCGCTTGGGAACTCGTCCTCGTGGCCGGGCATCGGCTGGGTGGTGCGATAGAGGCCTGGATCCGGGAGATCGATCATGCTGATTCCTGCGCGTTTCGGCGCGCCGGCACTTTACTCGAAAGCCTCGTCCGGACCAAGGCTCGCGAGTACGGCGCGTGATGCACAATCGGTAACCGAGGGTCCGCGTGCGATTGCCGCTGTTCGCTCGGCTCGCGCTTCGAGTATCCTCGCGGCTCCATGGCAGCGAAAAAGGCAGCGAAAAAGCCCGCGAAAAAAGCATCGAAGACCGCAGTGCCCACGCGCAACACGGCACCCGCCAAGGCGCAGCCGAAGGCGGGGGCCAAGTCGAAGGCCGTCGGATCGCCGGCCGTCCGTTCCAAGAAAGGCGCCAAGGCTCAGGGCGCCACTGCGGTCGGAGCGGCGCGAGCGAAAGCAGCGGAGCTGGTTGAGAGCAATGCCTCCAAGGATTCAGCCTCGAATGCCGGAATCGATGTGGGCGACGCCGCGCCAAGCTTCGTCTTGCAAGATCATGATGGCAATCTCGTGTCATCGGAGTCGCTGCGCGGCGCTCCCTACGTCATCTATTTCTATCCGAAGGACGACACGCCGGGCTGCACGTTGGAGGCATGCGGATTTCGAGATTCAGAGGCGCGTTTTGCTGCCAAGGGTGTGCGAATCCTCGGGGTCAGCCCGGACTCGACCAAGACTCACGCCCGCTTTCGGAGCAAGTACAGCCTGCCTTTCGCGCTGCTGTCCGATCCGGAGAAGACCCTCTCCAAGGCGTACGGCGTCTGGGTGAAAAAGCAGAACTACGGCCGCGAATACATGGGGATCTTGCGCAGCACGTTCCTCGTCGATCGTCACGGGGTGGTACGCAAGGTGTGGCGTGGCGTGCGCGTGCCCGGCCACGTCGACGCCGTGCTTCATTCCGCCGTCTGACTGTGTCGTTAGACGATGCCCGCGCGGCGACGCAGCTCTCCCAAGCTGAGCTCGGGACCATTCAGGCTGCGCGGCGCCGAGGGCGGCCAGGTCACGGCGGGCATCGGGAATGCTGGGCGCGCAAAGAGGAAACCCTGTCCATAGTGCGCCCCTGTATCTGACAGGGCGCGGAGCTCATCCTCGGTCTCGATGCCTTCGGCGACGACGACGGCATGCAGATCCGTGCAGAGCCGCACTACGCTCGAAACCAGCTGCTGTTGTCGCGAGTTGCGATCGAGCCCACACACCAAACCCCGGTCGAGCTTCACGACTTGGGGCGCCAAGTCAGCGATGCGCTTCAGGTTCGAGTAGCCGGCCCCGAGGTCGTCGACCACTAGGTGGATGCCGCTGCGCGCGCGCACCTCACGTAAGACGTTGATGCAGAGATCGTAGTGGGTGAGTGGGACCGACTCCGTGATTTCGAGAAATACGCCGTCGTCGTGAAAATAGATCGGATCGTCGGGCCGCACCAGCCAGTGCTCTTGCAACTCCTGCGGGTGAACATTCAGGAAGATTGGGCGCCCGCTAGCGAGCGGAATCGCAAGTTCGCGAATCATCCGTCCCAGTCGGCCCACGCAGCCGAGCGCGAACGCCTTTTCGAACAACACCAGGGGATTGGCGAGGCCAGGTTTGCTGCAACGAACCAGGGCCTCGTGCGCGAAGGTCTCGCCGGTCGCCAAGTCGACGATGGGCTGAAATACTACGCTCAAATCCTCCACGGCGACTAAGCGCTCGATCGCGAATAGGGAGTCTCGCGCGGCGCGGACTTCCGGAGCCGCGAGTGGGGCTCTGGCGGCGGCCGGAGACGGGAAGTGCTTTGGCGGGATGGACAGAAGATCCTCTGTTCGGGCGAGGAATTTGGCGTTGCCCAATTTCTAAAGTTATCACTCCTTCGTCTTACCGACAATCGCGATCGGTGATTCAGAGTCTTTCGCGCAGCGGCGGGCTCGGGCTTTCGAATTCGATTCGAGCGTGTGGCGGTGCGGGGTTCAGAGGGCTCCGGCCGCGTGTGGGTTCGA
>JAEUAF010000302.1 GCA_019695485.1 Sorangium sp. | reverse complement strand
ACGACATGTGCACTGCGCAAGCGCGCCGAAGTGCGCGCTTCGATCAAGAACCGCGCTTGGGCTTCTGCGTGACCACCGCCCTCGGCCTCGATCAGCTTCACGGCGACGTGGCAACCGAGCGCCACGTGCTCCGCCCGCCAAATGGTGCCCATCGCGCCCCGACTCAGGGCGCCGAGCAGTCGGTACTTCCCACCGAGCACATAACCCGCGCGCGCATTCGAGGCGCCAATCGGCGAGGCGTCGCTTTCTTCGCCCGCGGAGCGCACAGTGCGTTCAGCAAACGAGGTGCTGTGACTGAAAGCTTCGCAAGCGTGTTCGCTCGCCGCGACGCTCACGCCGCGATCCACGGGCGGTGTTTGTCCCTGCGCCGCGCCTTTCGTCGCGCGGGAGAAAGCGCGAGGGCCAGAGCCGCGCACGGCAACGCGCGTTCGACCGGGCGGCGCGACGCCCTTCAATTGAAACCCCATATTCGGTCCGCAACACTCAGGCAAAAACCAACGCAAAAGCTTGAATCACCCCGAGTTACCCGCCATGGCGAGCATCTGGAGCGCACGAAAAGCCTCGCGCCGTGCTTGAAGCGACCCGATTCACCCAGCTGGCTACCGCCCGGTGGCGGCCCAGCGGACAAACTAAGTCAAGCGAACTGGCGCGAGGAGAGCCGAACAGCGACCGTCGTTGTGATGTTTTTCATCTGGCATCTCCTTCGGTTACAGCAAGAGTCTCAAACGCGAACGGATGGTGCCACGTCGGCGTGCCGCGTCAATGAGATTCATTTCGCTACCCCCATGGCGCCTCGCAAAAAGCGGTGACTGTCTCAGGATATTCGCGTAGCGAACGGCGTGCGATCCCGCTCCGGGCCGCACAGACTGCCTCGAGCAGCAGTCCCCGCGACGAGGCCCACAACCGCGCGAGTCGTGAGTCAGGTAGAATCGATCCCGAACTGATGACGACGCCCGCGGACGGCACGGCCGGAGCACTCCCGAAAGCACGGCCAATCGCTCGCTCGCGGCCGGGGTGGACGGAGCTCCTGGCTCCGCTGCTAACGCTGTTGTTCGCGCCGAGCGGCTGCACTTCACGCGTGGCGCCGGTTGACGTTGGGGCTGGCTGTCCGGAAGAACCCGCGCGTGACGAGCTCCCAAATCCCGATCCCCTGCTGATCGACGACTTCGAGCGGGGCGACCAATTGCTGCCCCGCCTCGGAGGCCGCGACGGCGCGTGGATTCGAGGTGACGACGGCACCTTCACGAGCCTGATCGCGGCGTCGTCGACAGCGTGCGCGGCGCGCGGCGCACACGCTGGCCACTTCGCGGGTCGCGAATTCACGAGCTGGGGAGCGAACTGGACGGCGGTCCTTCAAAACAACAACGGCGGGACTGCGGCGCCCTATGATGCTTCGCAATACGCGGGCATCTCGTTTTTGGCCGCGATTGGCTCCGACGTCAGCGCGCCGCTCTCGGTACCCGTGGGTGTCACCACCATGGACGTCGCGTGGAACGGCGGCATTTGCCAGAAGTGTATGGACTATTATCGCACCGAGGTGAAGCTCAGCCACGCGTGGCGACAGATCTCGGTCCGTTTCGCCGACCTCGCGCAAAGCGGAATCGGGGATCCGCTGGTGCCGCTGCGGCGCGACCAGCTGGTGGGCTTCATCGTTTGGCCGGAGACGGATTTCGATATCTGGATCGACGACGTGCGCTTCGAACCAACACTCTGAGTGGATGCGGCTACAGAGCGCCTCGGGGGCTCAGTACCAAGGCACTTCGGCGAGCGCAAACGCGGCAAAGAACGAATGCCCGTAACTCCCCGCCTGATTCCCCGCAAAACGCAGGTCGACGCGATCGGCGGTAAAGCCGGCCAACCCGCGCGCGCCTAGCCGCAGCCAACGAGCAGGCTCCACGCCTGCGTCGCCGCGCAGATAGCTCGCCGCCGTGAGCGTATGGTCGGAGCTAGCAACGAGCGGTGCGTGAGTCTCGCCCGAGAAAGTAATGCGCATGACCGCGAGGCCCACGCCAAGGTTTGCAAAGAATGGGCTGGCAGGCGCGCGGGCTTTCGCGAATGCGCTGGCCGCAACGAAGTAGGTACCGACGCTGGTCGAGCCCTCCACGTTCGAGAGCGTGGCCGAGCGCAGGGGGCCGCTCGCATCGACAGCGACGCCGAGGTGCGGACCAATCGAGCGCTGCAACGACAAGCAGACTTGGAGGGCGGCATTGGCTCCGCCGGGGCT
>JAEUAF010000257.1 GCA_019695485.1 Sorangium sp. | reverse complement strand
TTAGCACCATGTGATAGCGATCTTCCCCGAAGAACAGCGCGTGCGTCAGCACCACACACAGCACGAAGCCCACCACGAAAATCCCCGCGGCGTCGAGTTTGGGGCGCCCTGGCAGCGGCAACAAGCCGAGCAACGGAATGGTGAGTAGGAGCCAGTGAAACGGGTGGTAGTCGTTCGTGAACGCCCAAATGCCGAGCGTGGATACGAGCGCGACGAGCGCCGCTTGAACCGCGAAGCCGAGCTTGTCGCGCGCGTAGCCGCGCGGCATGGCGACCACACCGAGCGCGGCCAACGCGAGCAGCAAGCGATGAAACCCGCTCGCCAGCTCACGACCGGCGACACGGCGCGGCTCCGGCCAGCTCACGGGGTCGGCCTCGTGCAGATACTCGAACGCGAAGGATTCGTGATCGAAGGTCTCCGCGAGCTTCTTGGGCACGAGCCCGAGCCAATGCAACGGGTGCGCAAAAATGCGGCGCCGCCCCACCTCGGCCCAACAGCGATCTTGCTGCACCTGTCCGCTCACCACGGCGCAGCCGTCGGAGGCCTTCAGGGTTTGAAAGCGGCCCGTCTCGCTGATCGCGCCAATCGCCAAGTTCCAGCCGCCATTGGTCGAAACCAGCGCGCAGCCATCGAAGCGCGAGCAGTTTCGCAGCGTCCACGGCAAAATCACGAGAAACGCGAGGCCGCTCACGATCGCAAATGCGCGCAGCGCGCGGAGCACTCCATCCCGCTCCAAGAACGCCACCAGCGGTAGCATCAAAAGCGACGACGGCCGCACCAAGGCGGCAACGCCGAACAGCAGCCCAGCCACCAAAAGCCCCGCAATGCGTCCGCGAAGTCCGAGCAATACCAGGCCGATCGCGGCCAGCAGCAGCGCGGCCACGATTTCGGTCATCACCAGCGCGCTGTACGCAATGAGGCCTGGGTGAAGCGCGACCAAGGCGCCCGCGAGCGTCGCGCGCCTTCGACTCAAGAAGCCGCGCGCGAGTCGGTAGCTGACCGCGGCCAACAAGCTCCCGCACACCGCGTTCACGAGCGGCGCCACCAACAGGCCCGACCCGAACACTTTGTAGAACGCGGCCAAGAGCCCGCTGTAGCCCACGGGGTAATGCACCCAGGGCCGCCACACGAGCACGCCGTGATCCCAACCATCTTCGGAGTAGCCGAGTCCAGAAGCGATCCGCTCGGCGCCAAAGTGATAGTAGTGCCCGTCCCACACCGGCTCGCGCGACCAGGCGATCGCCACGAACAAGCGCGGCAAGAACGCGACCAGCAACAGCGAAAGCAAGAAACCCGTGTCCGCGGAGCGCGACGGCCGGGGCTTCGCCGAGCTCACGAAGAAGTCTCTCCTTCTGGCTCCGCCACGGCCTCGCGCATGCGCCGGAGATAGGTGCGCGTAACCTGCGTCGGATCGAGCTTCAGGTACTTCGCGAGCTGCTGCACGAAGCCGCGCGTGTAGACCAGCGCGGGCAACTCGGCGAAACCTTCGGACTCGATCGCGCGCAGGTGAGACAGCGCGATTTTGGTGTGTTTCGCGATGTCCTCGAGCTCGATGCCTTGGGCTTCGCGCACCTTGGACAAGAGCCGACCGGTAAATTCGGTCTCGGCGCTGATCTCGCGCGCCAGCTCCTGCCGCAAGAGAGCGCGCTCCGCTTCGGCGGTCGCGTCGAGCGCTTGCGGCTCGGGCGCGCGACGCGCAGCGTCTTCTGGAAACACCGAAGCGTCGTAGGCTTTGCGGCGCAGCGGGTCGAGCAAGGTCTCGTGCGCTTCTTCGACGCGCGCTTGTTCGCGCTTCAGCGCCTCCTCCGATAAGAGCGAGGTGAGCGGCAAGCTACCCGGCTGGTAGATCTCGCGCTGACGTTTGTAAGCGCGGCGCAAGTCCTCGTCCGTCGCGCCGCGATGCGTCCACAGCACGTCGTAGAGGTTCGGCTCTTCGGGGATGATCGCCATCGGGCGCTCGGAGCGCTGATCGGTACGCGCGGACGCTAGCGCCAAGAGCCTTCGCGCGATGCGTTCCAGGTTGCGCGCACTCTTGCTGGTCGGGCTGTCGATCAAGAGCGGCCGTTTGCGCACGACGCTGAGCCAGACGGCGTCGTCTTGCTCGATGTGGCCGATGTAGTCGAGCTTGACCCCGAGGTAGCGCGAGGACATGTCGACCATGGCCGGGCCGAGCTCGGAATCGGTGCGCAAGCGCAGGCTATTTACGACCAAACGCGGCCTGAGTTGGGCAAGCTCGGCGGCCGCCCGATGCCCAACCGCGGTGTCGTAGCGGGCGATGGCGCGCACGAACTCGGCCGGAGACGGCAAGGCACCGAGCTCGGCCTGCGCGCGTTCGACCATGCGCATTTTGAAGCGGTCCTCGAGCAAGCTGCGCCGCAGCGAGCGCAGGAACAGCGCCCGCAACAGGCGATAGCTCGCTTCCACGGCGGGCGGCTCGGGGGTCGTCACGCACACGCCCTGATCGGCCGAGAGGAAGAGGTCCAGCGTGGAGGGCAAGGTGCCGCTGCCGAGGTCGAGCAGCACGTAGTCGACGTCGAGCTGACGCAACTTGCGCGCCCAGCGCGGCTTTCTGCCGGGGCGGATCGGCTGCGTCGACCCAATTCGATAGCCCTGCGGCAAGAGCATCAGGCCGGGCACTGGCGTGGTGAGCGGCGCGATCTCGATTTCGTCCGGATCCTCGTCCGTACTCGGCAGAGCGGGTAGATCCAGCCCGAGCAGCGTGTGAAGCTCGGCTCCAGTCGGATCGGCGTCGATCAGGAGCACTTTGCGCCCGAGCTGGGCCAGATACACCGCGAGGTTGATGCCGAGGCAGCTCGAACCGACACCGCCGCGTCCACCGATCACGGCAATCACGTGACGCACGCCGGGCGGCGGCGGCAGGCTCGCTGGCGGAGCGTAGGACGGCGAAATGCTGTCGGTCATCGGCCGGAGGCCCCCACCTCTACCACCAATCCCTGGCCGATCCGAAAGCCCCCCGGGGCACCGTCCCGCGAGCCAGCCCGGGGCCTGGGCGCTGGGGGTGGGCGCCCGAGCCCCCGGCCAGTCGCCAAGCCGCGAGCGCTCAGCTAGGCTCGCGGGCGATGTTGAGCCTGCGACTAGCCGTGGTGTTCGGCGTGGCTGCTCTGATGAGCGCCCGGCTGACCACCTGTCGGAGCCCCGGCGAGGGTGGAGCCGAGCCGAGCCCCAGCAAACCCGAACAGAGCGACGTGACGTTAGCCGGCGTGGACACCTCCGCGCTCACGTCGCGCGAGAAGTCGGAGTGGTCCCGCTACGTTTCGGAATTCCTGACGCCGTGCGCCGACCAGCCCGTGAGTATCGCGCAATGCGTGAAGGAAGCGCGGGCTTGCAAAGCCTGCGCACCCGCGGCGAAGTACCTGGTAGAGCTCGCTCGCCACGGACAAGTGCGGGCGCAGGTCGAAGCGGCTTACAAGGCGCGCTTCTCGCCGGAAGCCGTGCACGCCATCGATCTGCAAGGCGCGCCGAGTAAGGGCCCGGACAACGCGCGCGTGGTGGTGACCGAGTTCGCCGACTTTCAGTGCCCGGTGTGCGGCGCCAAGCGCCCCGTGATCGAGGAAGTCTTGAAGAAGCACAGCAGCGACATGCGCTTGGTCTTCAAGCACTTTCCGATCACGTTCCACGAGAACGCCGAGAAGGCCGCGCGCGCCGCGGTCGCCGCGCAACGCCAGAACAAGTTCTGGGAGATGCACGCCGCGCTCTTCGAAAACCAGCAGAACCTCGCGCCCGAAAACGTCGAGAACCTGGCCAAAGGCATCGGCCTCGACATGAAGCATTTCCTCGCCGATCGCGACAGCGAGGTCGTCGCTGACGCCGTCACCAAAGACAGAAAACAGGGTGAGGCGCTGGGCGTGAAGGGCACGCCGTCGCTCTTCATCAACGGGCGCATGTTCGTGCCGGGGGACGACTTCGCCGAAGACCTCGACGCTTGGATCACGCTCGAGGTGGAGCTCAGCCCGGAGCCATCGCCGAGCAAAGCCGCTGTGGCCCCCGCCGCGCCGGAGAGCGCAGCTGCCGCGAGCCCGAGCGCGCGCGGGCCCAAGCCCGTTCCCGAGAAGGCCGCCGCGCACGCCAAGAGCAGCGCCTCCGCGCCATGAGGCATCACGAGCCCGTCGGTTGCTTTCCCACGGGACGCCACTATCCAGGCATCGCGCACCTGTTGCGCGTGGTCGCGAGCGGCATCGCCGAGGAGTTCGCACCGGATCACCCCGTGTCAGGGCTCCGGATGGTCTCCATCGACACCGAGACCACGGGCCGCGATCCGGCGCTCGATCGCGTCGTGGAAATCGCGTGCATCACCTGGGACGGCACGCAAATCGCCAAGCGCAAGAGCTGGCTCGTGAATCCGGAGCGGCCGATCCCCAAAGAGGCCTTCGACGTGCACGGCATCGGCGACGACGAAGTGAAGGACAAACCGACCTTCCGCGAGATCATCGGCGAAGTGCTGGCTGAAATGGAGGGCGCCGTGCCGCTCGCCTACAACGCGGACTACGATCGCCAGGTGCTGCACGCCGAGCTCGCGCGCGTGGACGCTCCGGTGTCGCAGAAACCCGCCGCCATCCGCCGCAACGTGGAGTGGATCGACCCCTTGGTTTGGGCCCGCGAACTCCAGAAGTTCGAGAAGAGTAAGGCGCTCGGTGAAGTCAGCCAGCGCCTGGGCATCGTGATCGAGCAGGCGCACCGGGCCGAGCACGACGCCGAGGCGGCGCTGCGCGTCTTTCTGGCGTTCCTTGCGGATGCACGCATCCCGAAGACCTATGGGGCGTTCCTGCAAGAGCAGCGACGCCTCGCCCGCATCTTCGAAGAAGAGCGACGCATCTGGCGTAGCCGCATGCCCGAAGTCAAAGTCTGACCGAGAGGTCCCGTCATGACTGAACTCGAGAAGGCATCGACCGCGCCCGCGACGCCAAAGGCGCCGCTCCTCCGCGCGAGTGACTTTCACCCTGACGTATTGCGTCTCTTCGATCAATACGTGCACGGACTGATCGACCGCAGAGGTTTTCTAGAGCGAGCCGCCAAATTCGCAGCCAGCGGGACGACCGCGGCAGCCCTGCTCGAGGCGCTCAACCCGCGCTTCGCCGAGGCGCAGCAGGTAGAGCCAAGCGACCCGCGCCTGCACACCGAATTCGTGGAGCTGGCGTCGCCCGAGGGTTACGGCAAAGTCCGTGGCTACCTGGCGCGACCCAGCAAAGCTTCGGGCAAATTGCCGGCGGTGTTGGTGGTCCACGAAAATCGCGGACTCAATCCCCACATCGAAGACATTGCGCGACGGCTCGCGCTCGAAAACTTTCTGGCGTTCGCGCCCGATGCACTATTTCCCCTTGGTGGCTACCCGGGCGACGAAGACAAAGCGCGTGAACTCTTCACCAAGCTAGACCAAGACAAAACTCGCGCGGACTTCCTGGCGAGCGCTCGGTTTCTGAAGCATCACGCCGAAAGCAACGGGAAGCTCGGCGTGGTGGGCTTTTGTTGGGGTGGCGGCATCGCGCATTTGCTGGCCACTCGCCTGTCGGACCTGAACGCGGCGGTGCCCTTCTACGGCATGGCTCCGCCGCCCGAGGCCGCGGCTCAAGTCAAAGCGACCTTGCTGATTCACCTCGCGGAAAACGACGAACGCATCAACTCCGCGTTTCCGCCGTACGAGGCCGCGCTCAAGGCGGCCCACGTCAAATTCGAGGTGTTCAAGTATCCGGGCACCCAGCACGGCTTCAACAACGACACCACCCCGCGCTACGACGCAAACGCCGCCAAGCTCGCTTGGCAACGCACGCTCGCGCTCTTCAATCGCACGCTGCGCGCACAGGGGCACGGACCGAAGCCCGCGCATTCCGGTTGAGCCGCGCGCTTCGCGACCCTAATCAGCGATCCGAAAGCTGCCGGGCAGGGTGACGGAGCTACCCGTAAACGCCGGCACGCGAGCCCCGGAGAAGGCGCTCGTGAGGCAGCTGCCGGTCGGCGTTCCGCTGAACGGCGCGGGCACGCTCACTTTCGTGACCGATCCGTCGGGCGCAAACGTCACAGAGGCACGCCCGCTGCCGGTCGGGCCGTCCGGGCGTTTGCACGAGGCGGCGCGCGAGGCCGCGGAACCGAGCTGGGCCAGCGCGGCACCGCGATTGAACGGCCCTGCGGGCCCTGAAGGAGCCGCCGGAGGTGGCGGCGCAGGCGGGGGTTCCTCAGCCGGCGGGGCTGCTGGCGCAGGCGGGGGCGGAGGTGCAGCCTGCTCCTCCAACTTGATGCCGAGCGGTTCGGGTCGCGTGCTCTTCTCCGTTTTCGCATCGGCTTTCGGAGGCTTGCTGTCCGCGGGCTCTTCCTTGTGTGGGCGCGGCGTCGCTGCGCGGCCTACGCCCGGACGCGGCGTCGCGCTCTCTGCCCCCGCCGAGGCCACCGCTTGTTGGGCGAGCGGGAGGCTGCCGATATCCACGCCCGGATCGGCGGCGGGGCCATCGCTTTCGCCGTGGGAGGCCGGTTTGGCTCCCGAGGCTTGGACCTGTTGCGCGGGGGGGCTCTGCGGCGAGATCGACTGAAGCAGCCCGGGTCGGTGGAGGACCCAAACCACGGAGGCCGTCGCCGCCGCGATGCCACCCAGCGCAGCCAGTAGGGGCGCGAAGTTCGAGCGCTCCGGAACGGGTGTTTCGTAGGTCTGCGGACGCGGCGTCCCAGAATGAAACGATGGGCGTCCGAGGCCCGAGGCATCCGACACCGATCCGAGCGATGGCTCGGGAACCAGTGCGTCCGCGAGTACACCGTCGCGCACGACCAGCGCCTCGCGCAAACCCTGGCGCAGGCTCTCGATGCGAGGCCCGAGTACGCGTCGCACGAGCTGAGCTACGCTCGAGTGCGACACCATGACGCGCTCTTCAATCAGATAGTGCTCGAGCGCCTCACGCAGCTCTTCCGCCGTTTGAAAGCGACGCGCGGGGTCGCGCTCCAGCGCGCGCATGGTGATCTGGGCGAGCCGCGCCGGGTAGTCCGGCCGCACGCGGCGCGGGTCGGGCACTTTTCCGCTCGTGACGAGTGCCAACGTGTGCGCCGGATTCTCGCCACGAAACAGCCGCTCGCCGGTGGTGAGCTCATAGAGCACGATGCCGAGCGAGAACACGTCGCTGCGCCGATCGAGCCGCGCACCTCGCGCCTGCTCCGGCGACATGTAGGCGAATTTGCCCTTCACGCGATCGTCGGAATCCGCGTCACTGTGCAAGCGCGCATTGGCAACTCCGAAGTCGACGATCTTCGCGTGACCGTCGAGGCCAACCAAGATGTTGTGGGGCGAGACGTCGCAATGTACGAGCTCCCTGAGCTCGCCATCCCAGCCCTTCAGCTCGTGCGCCGCGTGCAGGCCCGCGGCCGCGTCAGCGATGATTTTGACCGCCATCTCCGGCGGAATCGGACGGCGCTTGCGCGCTTCTCGAATGACGGCCCGCAGCGAGTCGCCCTCCACCCACTCCATGGCCATGAAGAGGATGCCCTGGTGCTCACCGACCTCGTGCACGCGCACCACGTTGGGATGCTCGATGCTGCGCACGATTTGCCCCTCCTCCAGGAACATCGCTCGAAAGTCCGACTGTTGCGCGAGCTCGGGCAACATGGCCTTCACCGCCAGCAAGCGCTCCTGCCCGCCTCCGGTCGCGCGCTCGCGTGCGACCCAGACACTCGCCATGCCACCACGACCGAGCCGAACCAACAGCTCGTAGCGGCCTAAGCTCGACCCTGATTCCAACTCGTTCATGCCTGCGGACGCCCTGGGGGCACTTCCACTCACCGCGACTCACCATGCCACGGAATCTCGAGCCACGCGAGGGCGGCGACGCCGCGGCACCCGAGCCCTAACTCGAGCTCTTGCAGCGTCTCCGATCGACACGCCTCGTCCCATCGGCAGCGGCATGATTTGTGGGCAACCAATGCATTCGCACTCGATGTAGGAAAACGGTCTACACCGTTGGGTTACGATCTAAACCAAACTCACAACGTCGCTCAGCCAGGCTACGCCGCAAAGCGTCATGGCGCGCGCGTCGCCGTCACGGCCGGGTTGCCGCGCGCATCGTCGTCAGCGAAGCGTCACGGCGAGGCATCGTCGGGGGGGCCGGCGTCGACGCCGAGCAGCGCGCTGCCCGCGCCAGCATCGGCGGCGGGCGGCGCAACCTTGAGCGACACATCGAGCAGCAGCGTCTCGCCGGGCGCAAGCTTGATGGTGCGGCGCTCGACGGGCGCTTGTGGGTGCTCGAAGCGCACGTAGTGCACGCCGGCACCGAGCGGAATCGGACGCGCGAACGGCGTCGTATCGACGAGCTCTCCGTCCACGATGACGTTCGCCCACGGATGCGCGACCACACGCAGGTTCGCGACCGACTGCGGCAAGAGCTCGAGCCGCGCGCGCCCACCTTGGGCGCCAGCCCGCTCTTCACCGCGCCGCGAGACGAGTTGCACGAGCGCGGTCCCCGCCAAGAGCAGGGCACAGGCCAGGAACAAGCCCGCGCTGGCGCGCCCGAGCGACATGGCATCGGGAGCGGGAGGGAGCGAGCGCATGCGCGCCGTTGCGCGCGGACCGCCTCGCGTAACCCCGCTCATGCCCGCGTCCGCAAGCGCGTTTCGAATCGCGTCGGCCAGATTTCTGACGGAAAGCTCGCGCGCCGCCTGCTCCAACGACTCGAGCAACTCCGCCGCGCTCTGGAAGCGGTCACTCGGCATCTTCTCGAGACAACGCTGCACGTTGCGGTCGACGGCGGGGCTCAGCGTGGGCACGCGGCGCCCGAGCGGCGGCGCGGGTTCGCCGCGAATGCGCAAAGACTCGTTGTGTTCGTCCGCGGCTTGGAATGGCCGCTCTCCAGACAAGAGCTCGTAGAGCACGACACCCAGGGAGAATAGGTCGCTGCGTGGGTCCGCCGGCTCACCCAAGATCTGCTCGGGCGACATGTAGGACGGTCCGACGTAGCTGCTGCCATGATCCAAGAGTTCAGGGGCCGTCGCCATGCGTTCGTCAGACGCTACGGAGAAGTTCGCGAGCTTGACCTGACCCTTACGCGAGACGAGGATGTTGCGGGGCCGCACGTCGCGGTGACTGATGCCCTTGTCATGCGCGTGAACGAGCGCTCGAGTGACCTCGATCGCGATCGCCAGACTCGCGCCCTGATCGAGCTTGCGCGCCTTCTTCAGAATCTCCTCGAGCGTGAAGCCGTCGACGTGCTCGAGCACCATCCACATGCGGTCGTCCTTGCGGACGAAGTCGAACAGCGCGACGACGTTGGGGTGGTCGAGCTCGGCGAGCAGTCGGGCTTCCCGTTCCAGGGAGGCGGCGAAGGGCGACGAGGGCAGGATGCTGGCCCCGATGGCCTTGATCAACACCGGCCGTCCGAGCGGCCTCTGGACGGCACGATAGGACTCGGAAAGTGGGCCGCTGTGCAGCCTTTCGACCACTTCGCAGCCGTCAAAACGCGGCGCATCCGTCATTCGCGCCGGACGTTAGCACTCCTTTCGGGGCCGAGTGGCAGCTCTCGCGGTCGACGCCGCTTCCGTTCCCGGGGCCGCCGCGCTAGTGCCGGCTCGTACCTCCCGTTGACCCAAGTCGGACACGAACCGCCGCCCACTCCGAGAGCACCCGAGCGCTCCCCGCGTCGCGACCTGGGCGCGCGCTTGGACTCCATCTGGAGCTACGTCCGCGACCAGGATCCGACGTTCTGGGTCGCGCTCACGCCGGCGCTGCTGATCTGCGCAGCGGTCTATGTGCGCAGCCCGACCTCGAACTACATTTTCGACGAGCAAGAAGCGCTGCTCGCGAACCCGTACGTGAACGCCCAGGGCCTCAAGTTTCTGGATGCGGTGCGTCGCGATTTCTGGGGACTGTCCGCCGATCGCAGCATTGGTTCGTACCGCCCGTTGCCAAACTTCCTGTGGCGCGCGCTGTGGCACGTGAGCAAGCAGCCCTTCTTGCACCATTGGGTCAACGTGATCGGGCACGCCGTCAATGCGTCGTTGCTCGCCACGTTCGCCTTCTCGATGACGCGAAGCCGACGCGCGGGGTGGCTTGCGGGGGCCTGCTTCGCGCTGAGCGCGGTGATCACGGAAGCGGTGACCGGCGTCGTTGGCATCGCCGATGTGCTCGGCGGCCTCGGCGTGTTGCTGGCGCTGGTCGCGCTTTCGCTGCCGCTCGCTTTGATGCCGTTCGCGGTGTTCCTCGGCTTGAGCTTCGGACTGTTCTCGAAGGAAAGCGCGATCGTGGGCGTGCCGCTGGTTGCCTGGGCCGCGCTCGTGAGCGCTCCGCTCTTGCATCGGCGCCCGCTGCGCTTCGTCCGCGCGGCGCTGGCGTTGGTCGCCGCGAGCGCAGCCTTGGTCGGCTACACCGAGTTTCGCCGCCATTTCTTCCCCGTCACGCTGCCGAGTGAACTGAGCGCGGCCCTGCCCCAAGGCACCGCGCTGCCGCGCCGCGCTCTGCACACATTCTTGCGCTGGTTCCAGCAGCCGGTGCTGCCGAGCGATCCGATCAACAACCCGCTCGTCAAAGCCGACATGCCGCATCGCGTGGCGGGCGGGCTGCGAGTCTTCGCGCGCGGCTTGGGTCAAGTGCTGTTCCCGTGGAATCTGGCCGGCGACTACTCGTACAAGCAGGAGCCGATCCCGAGTCGCTTGCTGTTCCCGGAGAGCGTGATCGGCGGTCTCGCGATGCTGCTCTTGCCCGTGGTCGGCCTTTTTGCCTGGCTCGGATCGCTCTTTCGGGAGTGGCGTCTACGACACAGCGGTCTCTTGCGCAGCGAACGCGTGGGGTTCTTGCCTACGCTGGCCCTCGCCGCGCTGTGGATCCCGCTCGCCTACTTCCCGCATTCGAACTTGGCGGTGCTGCTGCCGACCGTGCGCGCGGAGCGCTTTTGGTACCTGCCGATCGTCGGCTCATCGCTGCTGCTCGGACTCACGTTTCACCGCCTGCTCGGGCTGCGCTACGGCTCGCGCATCGTGCTCGCGTTCTTCGCGATGCAGGCCATTCGCGCGCGCGTTCACGCCATCGACTACACCAACGATTTGATGTTCTGGGACGCCACACGCAAAGCTTCCCCGAATAGCGCCAAGGCCCAACTAAACTACTCGGTAATGGTCGGCGCGCGCGGTCAACTCGAGCAACGCCTGGAGGCCAACCGACGCGCGCTCGAACTGGCGCCGGACTGGCCGATGGCGAACGTGTACTACGGCGACACGCTCTGCCGCATGCACCAGCCCGACGCCGCCTTCAAACACTACGTCACCGGTTTCGAGCTCGCGCCGAACGATCCGAATCTGGTGGCGCTCGGACTACAGTGTTTGTGGGATCAAAACGCCGTCGAGTCGCGCAAGAGTGAGCTACTCGAGATCGCGTCGCGGCACCCCGGGTCCTGGCTCTCGTTGCTCGCCACCGAGCTCGTCTACTACGGCAAAGAGAATGGCGGCGTGCAGGCCAAGTACCGGCCGCGCTCTTATAACGAGGGTCCGAAGTCGGAGTAGGGGGCGCATTTGCCGCAGCGAGAGCTTAGGCTACGATCGGGAGCATGAGCCAGCCGCTCACGGCCAGCGACTCTCGGCCGCTGATTCTGAAGCTACCCCACGACGAGTCTGTCGGACTGGCACCCGACCAGCCACTAGCTCGGGAAATCCAGAGCTGAGCACCATGGCACTACCGGCTCCTTCCCTGCTCTCGGCCGCTGAGTACCTGGTGCGAGAACGCGCGGCCGCCGCAAAACACGAATTCTTCCATGGTCAGATGATCGCCATGGCCGGCGCCAGCCTCGAGCACAACGTGATCGTAGCAAACGTCGTGGCCGAGCTTCGTGGCGCGTTGCGAGACCGTCCGTGCATCGCGCTCGCTTCGGACATGAAGGTGGTCGTTGGTGCGCGCGGGCACTACTACTACCCGGATGCGAGCGTCGTGTGCGGCACGCCGGAATTTGCAGACGCTGTGCAGGATGCGATTCTGAATCCGACCGTGGTAGTCGAAGTCCTCTCAGATTCGACGGAACGCAAAGACCGCGGCGACAAGTTCCACGACTATCGCTCGATCCCGAGCTGCACTGACTACCTGATGTGCTCCTCCACGGAACCGCTCGTGGAGCACTACACCCGCGACGCCGATGGTTCTTGGCGGTTGCGCGAATACGGCACGAGCGACGTGGTCCCGCTGCGTGGCGTCGACGTTACGCTGTCTGTTGCCGAGATTTACGCTAAGGCCTTTGAGAACCGGTCGCCCACTGCGGGGTGACTCGTGTACGTGCTCGGCGCACACGCGCGCCGCGCGGCGGCACATACGCGCAGGGCGCGGGAGCCTCGCGTTCCTGCGTTGCCCGCTTTCAGCTGATCGGCAATACTCCGCTCGGGAGGTTCCGTTGGCTGAATTTTGGGTGTGTCGGTCGCGCGTGTCGAGCCGCGCTTCGTTGGTTTGGGTCACGCTGAGTGGCGCGCTCTTGCTCGCGTGTGGGGGTAAGTCCGGCTCCGAAGCGTCGAACGGAGGGGCCAGTGCGCTCAGCGGGGGAAGCGGCGCCACGGCAGGGTCGGGAACCTCGACCGCCAAGGGCGGCTCCGGCAACAGTACGAGCGCCGGAGGCAGTGGCGGCGCGCTCGGACGCGGTGGCGCCGGCGGCGCCGTCGCGAGCTCCGGGGGCATCACGAGTTCGGCAGGCACCGGCAACGTCGCGAACGCGACTGGCGGCGTCTCGACCACAGTTGGCGGCCAAGCGGGTACCATCGTGGGCGGTCCGCCAATCGCCACGCAGAAGCTCGACCTCTTGCTCATGGTCGATAACTCGATCTCGATGGCGGACAAACAAGAAATTCTCGCGAGCTCTTTGCCCGCGCTCCTCACCCGCCTGACGCAGCCCAGGTGCCTCGACAGCACCGGCGCCCCAACCGGTGCCAGCGCCGACGCCAGCGGCAAGTGCGCGAACGGCTCGCCGGAGTTTCGCCCGCAGCGCGACATCCACATCGGCCTCGTCACGTCGAGTCTCGGCGCGCACGGCGGAGAGGTGTGCGCCGACGCGAGTGGTGACGATCGGGGACAGCTTCTGCCGCTCGTACGCCCTTCGACCAGCGTCACGACCTGGAACAACAGCGGTTTTCTGGCGTGGGATCCGGGTGGCGTGGCGAATCCACCGGGCGCGACTGATCTCGCCGCGTTCGCTAGCAACGCGGAGGCTCTGCTCCTCAGCGCCGGTCAAACGGGCTGCGGCTACGAGTCCCAACTCGAGGCTTGGTACCGTTTCCTCATCGACCCCGACCCCATCGCAAGCGTGCCCGCGGTGACCGATGCGACGGTCACGCGCCCCGTCTACCCGTCGAGCGCCATCTTGATGCAGCGCGCGGCATTCCTGAGGCCTGATTCCGTCGTCGCCGTGCTCATGCTGAGCGACGAAAATGACTGCTCGATCATCGACAGTGGGCAAGGCTGGCTCGTCGGCAGAGCAACTCTCAGCGGGACGAGCTTCCGCATGCCAGCTGCAACGAGCGCGTGCGCCAGCAACCCGAACGATCGCTGTTGCACCTCGTGCGCTGCAACTCTTTCGGAGCCTGGGTGCCAAAATCCAGCGGATGACGCCAACTGCAAGGCCAACAAGTATCTGCCCGCCCTCGACGACTCGCTGAACCTTCGTTGCTTCGATCAACAGCGACGCTTTGGGTTCGACCTGCTCTATCCCACGCAGCGCTATGTCGACGGCCTCACGCGCAGCGCCGTAATGGGCCGCGACCTCGACACGAACGGCACACCCGAGGTGGTGCCGAACCCGCTGTTTTCTGGAGGGAAGCGCAGCGCGTCGATGGTCTTCTTGGCAGGCATCGTGGGCGTCCCCTGGCAGGATTTGGCGAGCACAGACAGCCTCACCGGTCCGGCGCTTTCTTACCTGAGCTTTGCGGAACTCAAGGCACAGGGGCGCTGGGACTTGGTGTTGGGCAGCCCGGGCGACGCCGTGACACCGCCGTCGCCGCCGGGCGACAAGTTGATGTTCGAGACCACCGCGGACCGCACGACGCTGTTCGGCACGGCTCCTCATCCGCTGATCGGCGCGGCCGGCGCGTTGGCTCCCGCAACGACGACCACCCGCCCCAATCAGATCAACGGCCACGAAACCAACAATGTCAGCAACTACGAGCTGCAGTATTCGTGCATCTTTCAGCTGCCGACGAGCCACGTGTGCACGGACCAGCCCGGTTGCGACTGCCAGACAGCCGATGCGAGCGCGAACCGCGCGTTGTGCGACGGCACCACGCAGACCTACGGCAAAGCTTACCCGGGCGTTCGCGAGCTCACGGTGCTCAAAGCGGTCGGCGAATTGACCGGCAACTCGGTCGCAGCCTCGATCTGTGCGAAGTCGCTGAACCCCGCCGACGGCGAGGCGGCCTACTTCAACCCCGCCATGGCGAGACTCGTCGACACCATGAGACCCGCACTCAATTAGGCGGTGCCCGCCGCCTCAAGGCCGAAACAGCAACCAAAGTCCAAGTAGGCTGAGCCCCAACACACCCACGGCGACCAGGCCGACGAAGACGTCGAAACCTCGCACGCCGCCCGTGGCTCGGGGCTCGGCGCGGCGCGCCGGAACTTCCGCAATTGGGGCCGAAGCCCCCCCTTCCGGCGCCAGGCTTGGGCCAGAAAATCCCTTCGGAAGCGGCGGCGCCGGCACACCCGTCGGCGGCGCGATTTCGTCGTCCGCGCGCAGCCGCTCGTCTTCGCTCGACTCGAGTTCGGCAAGGGCCGCGCGCACCGGGTCTTCGTAGGTAAGCTCGCTCTGACCGATCACGAGGGTCTTCTCGAGCGGCCAGGGAGTGTCCTTGCCGGACTCGAGCCGGTCCGCGTCGAGGTAGCTCCCGTTCTTGGAACCAAGGTCCCTGAGCACGATGTTGACGCCGCGCCGGAAGATCTCGATCTGACGTCGTGAGAGGTCGGGATCCTCGAGCGGTAGGTCGACTCCAACGCCGCGCCCGATCACGCGCACCTTGTCGTCGATGGGCACCAACAGCTCCGCGCCTTGCGCTGGGCCCTTCTGGACCAGAATGCGCGCGCTCGGGGGCTCGCCTTGCGCGCCGAGTGCGCTCGACACCAGCGCTAGGGCGATCTCCCGCGTCACCGACTTCGGGGCCAGCGTGACTGGCACGTGCTCGACCTTGATCTCGAGCCAAACCCGCCCCACCCGAATCAAATCCCCCGAGGTCACTACGCGCGGGGCCTGCGGGGAGAGCCGCACGCTGCCCGCAAAGGTCCCGTTGGTGCTGCCCTCATCGATGACCACGTAGTCGCTGCCCCGCTGACGGATGGAGGCGTGGCGATGACTCACACTGGGGTCGGGTAGAAAGACCTCACAGCCGTTTCCACGCCCGATGATGATGCGCGGAGCATCGAACGTAATGCTGGCGGGCGTGGCGAGGTCACCAGAGCGCACGATCACGGTGAGCGCCATTCGGAGCGGCCATCATGGTAGCCGAATGCCACTTGGTAAAGGGCCGCCCCCCCAGCCGCGGAAACTTGGCCCAGCCGGCCGAGGCGCCTTAGGTCGAGGTGGACACGGGTCGGCATCGTTTGTCGACGCCCACCCGAGCCGGAGGCAACCATGACCGACGCGCAAGAACGCCGTGACCCCCAGACGCACCGCAAACCCGTTTCCACCCTAGTGGAGGTCTGCGGCAATATCCCCGGAATCCCGGTCTTCGAGGCCGAATCCGTGGACGTGAGCTCGCAGGGGATGCACCTGCGCACCGCTTACCTGCCGGAGGCGGGGGCCCCGCTCGTCTGCCGCTTCGAGAGCGACGGCCGCGAAATCGTGGTCGAGGGGATGGTCGCCTGGCGCCAGGAAGGCGGCCGGGGCGGTGAGTTCGGCATCAAGTTCACGGCCCTCGACAGCCGCAGCGTCGATGCGCTGAAAAGCCTGTGCGGCGCGTCGCCGAACGCGGACCCCAAGAGCGAAGCTCAACTCGGCGAAACCGGCGCCCGGGTCCGGCTCCACATCGAGGGCCTCGGCTCGCCCATGAAGGCGCGCGTGAAGTCGGGTGGCAGCGCGAAAGTTCAGGTTGGCTCGAGCCTCGAGTTTTTGAAGGTCGGCAAGCGCCTCGAGCTCGAAGATCTCGATCTCGGCGCTCGGCGCTCGGCGGAGATCGACGGCGTGAGCGTCATCATCGACCCCAGCACACGCATTCCGCAGCTGGTGGTCGCGTTGCGCTTCGAAGGCTCTGGCGACTCGACGCCCTCGCCGAGCGTCGCAGACGTCGCCGCACGCGGCGAGCAGCCGAAGGGACTTCGCATCCCCGCGAGCGCCGTCAGCACCGACGCCGGGAGAAACACAGACAAAGCCGCAAAGGCTGCACAGAGCCCGAGCGTCGACGAAGACGAGGAAGACGACGATTCCGAGCCGGAAATGCGCGGACGACTGGCATCGATGGCGGCGAGCGCGGAAGGCAAAGCCAAGGCGGCGAGCGAGACGCTGGCCAGAGCCAGCAGCGGCGCGGCCAAGGGAGCCTGGAGCTTGCTCAAGAACGCGGGCGAGAAATTCGGCGAGCTGCGCCGCAAGCGCGCAACTCCCGCACGGCGCACGACATCCCCCGCACCCTCGTCCTCACAGGACAAACCGAAGTTGCGACAGCAGAGCGCTGGTGCCGCACCGGCCAGCAACGACGAGCGCAAATTGCCGCGCCGCACACTCGGGATTGCAGCCGGCGCCTCGATCACGGCGATCGGCGCCTTGGCGCTCGCACTGCGCGCGCCGAGCGCTCCGCCTCCTAGCGCCACGCACGCCTCTGCCGAGCTGATCGCCGATTCCGCGGCGGGCCCTGCGGCCCCGAACGCTGTCGGGGCGCCCCTTACGCCACCAGCCGGCGCTGCTGCCATGGCCGCGCAACGTGCGGCAAGTGGGCCCGCCGGGGCCGTGACCGCGAACGTGCCTCTCTTTGGCCCAACGCCGCTGGCGACGACCGAGCCGGCGCCGCTCGGACCTCCGCCCGGCACGAACGGCGCTGGCATCGAAGCAGCGGAAAAGGCCGACGCCAAGGCCAGCCTGGCACCCGCGATGAACGACGAGTCCTTCCCCGAGGAAGCCGACGAAGGCCCGAGCCACTCCAAGTCGAGCGAAGACAAGAACAGCTCGAGCGCGAAGAACAGCACGAAGCCGGAAGACGTGAGCCCCTGGGGCCACGGCAAGATGCACGAACCCATCATCTATCGCCTGCGCCTCGATGGCCCTGGCGCGAAACTAGTCGGCAGCCAAGAGCCGACTGGCTTCTCAGTGGTGATCCCCGCGCGCAAAGTGATGGAGTCGGCAGCCGGCCTTGGCAAGCGCGACCCGCGCATCGCTCGCGTCAAGAGCTCGAATGGCGACGCCGGAGCGCAACTCTCGTTCCGCTTCAAGGACTCAGTCCCGAGCTACCGCGTGCGCCTGCGCAAAGACTACGTCGAAGTCCTGATCAGCGCGCCTATCAAAGAGAAGGACGCGAAGGAGACGAAGGACGCCAAAGAAACCAAGCCCTCGACGCACAGCGAAGCCAAGCACAAGGCGACGCACTGAGCGCGCGGCGAGGTTTCTGACGCGACTCACAACGGGGAGTCGAACGACGCCGGATTCGAATGCGAACCGGCGTCGTTCGCTATTTGCAGCATCAGACCACAGCGGCACGACAGATCAGCTCGCATCGAACGCGCCTGAGCTGACCTCCCTACCGGGGCCGACAGCGCTTTGCCGAGCGGGCTTCGCACCCACTCGCCGATCCCGCGCTGGCGTTCACCGGTAGCGCCCGCGCGTTCGCCGATCTGCGCGAGCAGGCGGCGCCGGGATCCCCTAGTTTTGAGCTCAGAAAGACGGCTCACTTCGGGCCCTTCGTTGGAGTACAACATGCACACGAAAGCAACGGCAACTACCGGCTGGAATGACTATGACTACGACGACGACTTCGAACTCGAGCGTATCGCCACGGTCGGAGACGGCTTCGAGCGCGGCGCCGCACTCCACGGCCTGCGGATCCGCGTCCAAGCGCAAGCTTTCCGAAGCGGGCGGGTCACCGCTGTTCTTTCGGGCGTCACCCTCGACCTCAGGGACGCCGCGCTCGCCCCCGAGGGCGCCACCATCCACGTCCAATCCGCACTCAGCGGCATCGACATCCTAGTGCCCCCGGATTGGGACATCACCTGCGACGTCGACGCCATTTGCAGCGGTGTCGGCGAACGGCGGCGTGCCCCAAAATCAGCGGAGCCGCGTCCGCGCCTGCGCATTGCCGGTATGGTCGTAGCCGGTGGACTCTCGGTACGTTAGGAGCGGCCTATGCGAACCCAGCACCACTATCATCACCACCACCGGCCCGGCCTGTGGCCTGGCCTGATCTTGGCCTCCGTGGGTGGCGGGCTGCTTGCGCGCGAGTTTGGCTTGCTGCCCCCGCATGTACGGCTCGTGGACTTCTGGCCGCTCTTGCTGGTGTTCATGGGAGTCTCGAGTCTGTTTCGAGCGCGCGGGTTCATGGGGGCGCTGTTCGCCCTGACGTTCGTGGTGCTGGGCGGGGTCGTGCTCGCCCACAACCTCGGCTTTCTGGGCTTTGGGGCCTTTCCGGCCGCGCGCCTCTGGCCAGCGCTGCTGGTGCTGCTCGGAATCGCGTTCCTGATTGGGGCCGCGCGCGGCCCTGAACGGCGCTGGCCGCCGCCGGGTCCGAGGGATCCGCCGGAACCGCGGGGTGACGATCCGCTGGCTGACGATCCGCTTGGCGGCGCGAGCCCTGACCCGCACGACGCGTGGGCCCACGGCGCGCAACAGCCGAGCCTCACGACGGACGACGATCGCGTGAACAAGCAGGTCACGTTCTCGGGCCTCGATTTCAAGGTCGAATCTCAATCCTGGAAAGGAGGAGTGCTCGGCGTCACCGCGGGTGGCGTCGGGCTCGATCTCCGCTACGCAAGGCTCGATCCAGGAGGCGCCCTGCTCGACGTGCGCATCGTGATGGGCGGCGTCGACATTCGCGTTCCGGACAACTGGCAGGTGCGCTGCGACGTGACCCCGTTCCTCGGCGGGGCCGATGATGCGACTCGCCCCACGCAAGGTTCCAGCGGCGCACCGATCCTGCGCGTGATCGGTTCGGTCACGCTAGGCGGGCTCAGCATCCGCAACTGAGCGCGAACGCCGCTGGAATCAGCCAACCGTGCATCCTCTCCTCGCTCAACGCCGCTCGCTTTCGGCCTACTTGCTGTTCTGGGCGGGTCTTTCGGCAGTGCCGTGGGTGCTCCTCCACTCGGCGGCTCCACTCGGGGCGCTGGTCCTAAGCGCAGTCTGCACGCTGACCTTCGCGATCGCCACCCTACCCGTCTGGTATCTCTGCCGCGCACTGCCGCTGCTGCCGGCAAAGCTGTGGCGCGTGCTGTCGATTCACACCGCGGCCGCCGCCGTCTGGAGTGTCGGTTTTTTGGTGTGCTCGGAGTTCTTGGCCGAGCTGCTCGCGCTGCTGCCAACCCTGCAAGCGCTGCCGGCCGAGGTTGGAGCTTCCGAGGGCGCGTTGATTGGCGTGGGAGCGCTCTTCTATCTCTTGGTCGCCACCTTCCACTATGTCCTCGCGGAGCTCGAACAACGGCGCAGCGCCGGCGAACGTGAGGCGGTGCTCGCCCATGCCGCACAGCGGGCCGAGCTCAGTGCGTTGCGCGCCCAGGTTCACCCGCATTTTCTGTTCAACAGCCTCAATACCGTGAGCGCGCTGATCGGCTACGACAGCGTGAAAGCGCGCGAGGCTTGCCTGCTGCTGGCGGAATACCTGAGGGGGACGCTCGGGGCGCAGCAGCGCGCACTGGTTCCCTTGCAGGAAGAGTGGGCCCTCTGCGCGCGCTACCTCGCAGTGGAAGCGCTAAGATTGGGTGAGCGACTGCGCGTCGAGGTTTCCTTGGAAGAGTCCGCCCAACATTGCGAGCTGCCCTCGCTGCTGCTTCAGCCGCTCGTGGAAAATGCGGTTACGCACGGGATCGCGCTGATGGACGAACCCGAACCGCTCCGCGTGCGCGCGAGCTGCCGCGGCGGACGCCTCAGCGTGGAGATCGAGAATGGCCTCGACCGCCTAGCGCGACGCAGCGGGCGCAGCGGCGGCGGCCTGGGTCTCGCGAATGTACGGGCACGCCTGTTCGGCCAGTACGGGAACGACGCAACGCTGCGCATCGAGCGCGAGCTCGCCCGCTTCCTCGTGGTCATCGACTTACCAGCAAGCGTGCCGCCCCACACGGAGGCGGGATGAGTGAACCTAGTGTCCCTTGGCGCGTGCTCGTCGTCGACGATGAAGAACCCGCGCGACGTCTGCTCGTCGAGTACCTGCGAGCGCATCCGGCGTGGCGCATCGTCGCCCAGGCGAAGAATGGCTTCGAAGCGCTGCAACTCGCCAAGCAGCACCAACCCGATTTGCTTTTGCTCGACGTCCAGATGCCTAAACTCGACGGTTTCGAGGTGCTCGGGCTGCTCGCACCCGAGATTGCGGTGATCTTCACGACCGCCTTCGACGAGTACGCGGTGCGTGCCTTCGAAGTTCATGCCGTGGACTACCTGCTCAAACCCTTCTCGGCGGAGCGCCTGACGCAGGCGCTCGCGCGCGCGGAAAAGCGTCTCGGCGAAGTGCGCGCGGTGGCGGCGCCGGAGCTGGCACGGTCCGCGCGCAGCCCTGGCCAATACCTCGAGCGGCTGGTGATCCGAGACGGAGCCGAGATCCTGATTATCTCCGTGCCCAGCATCGACTTCATGCGCGGCCAGGACGACTACGTCGAGATCGTTCACGACGCGCGCTCCTCGCTCACGCAACAAACGCTCCAGAGCCTCGAGCTGAGCCTCGATCCGCGCCAGTTCGTGCGCGTGCACCGCTCCTACTTGCTCAACGTGAGCCGCGTCGCCCGCATCGAGCCCTGGGGCCACGGCAGCAAGATGGCGATCTTGCACGATGGCCGCAGCGTACCGATCAGTCGCTCCGGCGAAACGCGGCTACGGACGGCGCTCGGAGTGTGAGCGTGTGTCGATCGCTCGCGCAGCGAGCGGTGCGGAGCCGTACCGGGGAATTGGCGCGGGTCATGAGAGCGAGACGATCTCGTAGATGCGCGCGCCTTGCGGTGACTGCACCTCTGCCTCGTCGCCGACCGAGAGCCCGAGCAGTGCTTTGCCGAGAGGGCTTTGCGTCGCCAAGGTCTGAATGTCCTCGCCTTCGATGCGCTCGCCGCCCGCGGCGACGACGAGTAAGTAGCGCGAGCGCTTGCCTGCGCACGCGAGCTCGACGAGAGCCGACGCCTCGATCGGAGTCTTTTCGTCGAAGCTCTTGAGCTCCATGTGTGAAAGCAGCACGAGCGCCTGCTCGAGCTTGGCCGTGCGTTCGGCGTGACCGCGCGCCACGTACGAAGCTTCCGTCGAGCGCATGTCTTTGTCGCTCTCGGCTCGATTCTCTTCATGCGTGGCGCCCGCTGCGGCCCCTTGGGCCTGAGACTTGGCGCGCGCAAGCTCAGAGCTTAGCTGTTCCACGAGGCGCGCGAGCAGCGCGCGCTTGTCCGTCTTCGGCATAGCGGGCAAATTAGTGCCCGTATTCCCGGCTCAGGACAAGCGCGCACGGAGCCTCACATCGGCGCGCCGGCCGCGATCCAGTCAGTAATGGTTTTGATTTCTGCGGCGGTTAGGCAAGCACGCGGATTCGTCGACGTGGTCGAGCAGTTGTCGGGCATACGCCCAATATTCTCGGTTCCGGTGCCTTTCGTGCAGCTCGCCGCGCCCTGCACAATCTTGACTAGGAAGCTCGAGGCCGCGTCGTTCGGGACGACCAAGGTCGTGCCCCCGCAATGCGCGCTCGAGGTTGGGAGAGCCGTCGTCAGCCGCATGTAGAGGCCACTCGCGGTCGTGAAGTTCACCTGCGCCGTGCCGCCATGACACGTCGAACCCGCGCACTTCGCGCTAAGGATCGAGGACACCGCTGCGAAGGTCGCAGCACCGGCGCCACCGGCGCCACCGCTCGCGCCGCCCTGTCCGCCTTTGCCACCAGCGCCGCCCTTGCCGCGGGCCCCGCAGTTATTGGCGCCGCCCGCGCCTCCCTTGCCGGAGTTTTTG
>JAEUAF010000227.1 GCA_019695485.1 Sorangium sp. | reverse complement strand
GACGATGCGCCCCGCGGCAGCGTCGTAGATGGGTGACGCCACTTCATCCGCGGGCACGGCGCGTGGCGCCTCGGCGACACGCACCAACAGGCGGGTTTGGTCGCCGACGCGCACGACCCCCGGATTGAAGACGCCCACGACTTCGAAACTCGGGTCCGACGCAGCGAACATGCTTGGCGTCAGAATCGGGTTGCCCCGAAAGCGCTCAGGCCCGATCACGAGCGGGCTCCGATCAAGCGCTCGTAGACGGCACGGTAGTCGTCGACCATGCGAGCCGCGCCGAACCTGCGTTCGGCGACGCGCCGGATGGCACCGCGATCCAGCGCTGCGGCCCGATCCACGACGGCCGCAGCCTGTTCGACGCCGTCGACCAAGAATCCCGTCAGCCCTGGGTCAACGACCTCGGGCATCGATCCGAGCGGATACGCGATGACGGGGGTTCCACAGGCCATGGCCTCGACCACAGACAAACCAAATGGCTCCGGGAATGCAATTGGATGAAGCAAAGCCGCGGCCGCACCCAGCACCTCGGCGCGACGTTCCGGCCCGACCGAGCCGAGATAGCGCACGCGATCGCCATCGATGTGCGGCTCCACTTGCTCGCGGAAATAGCCGACATCCTGCACGATGCCGCAGATCACGAGTCGGCGACCCGCTCGCCGCGCGATTTGAATCGCTGCGGCCGTGCCCTTGTCCGGGTGAATTCGGCCAAAGACGACCAACTCATCACCCGTCGTCGCCGAGAACGGCAGGATGTCGAGGTCGATCCCGTGATACACGGTCGCCACGTACGAGAGCTCCGCCGCGCGGTCGGCGTTCGAAATCGAAACGTAAGAGGACGAGCGCGCGTTCAGGTAGGCCGGGAGGATGCCACGCCCCGAAAAGCCGTGAATCGTCGTCAGCAGGGGCGCACGGAAACTCGCCGCAAAGGCCAGCGGAAGCCAGTCGAGGTGGTTATGGATCAGGTCAAATTCGCCGGAACGCTTCAGCGCGTGCGCAACATGAAGGGCCTCCCAGATGCGCCCGTCCAACGCAGGATCTTCGGCGTAACCTTTGGCGCAGACGCCGTCGAGCGTCGCGCTGGTAACGGAATCGAGGCTCGCGAACAGCGTCACGTCGACGCCGCGCAGCACTAAGCCCTCGGCGATGAGACTCGCAATTTGCTCCCAGGGTCCGTAATGACGCGGCGGGGTCCGCCACGCGATCGGACCCAAAATGGCGACCCTCATCGGCTGTCAATCGCAGACATGCCGCAGGTCTTACCACGCTCACCCTGAGACATCGATTTTCCGTCGCCGAGCGATAATTCACCCTGCATTGCGCCGGGGGATAGGAATCACACCAGCCGTTCGACAGCGCTGACACTGGAGAAACACGGACGCCACTTGCCCGAGCCTTCGGGTCACATCGAGTGTGGCGCCTCTGCTCGAGCGAAATCCAAAATCGAAAGAATGACAAGAGACGGCTCGCGCGGTCCCGCTTAAACTAGAGTTGCCATGTCCTCCCCTCCCGGCCAACCGCCGCCACCTCCGCGTCGAAGACCGAGTGCGACCGTAGAGATCCCGCCGCCCGCGCCCGACGCTGCCGAACAGGCGTTGGATAGCGACGCGCTTCCGACACTCGCGCGCGGGACGCCGCCACTACCGAGCCCGACGTCGAACGTCGCCGATGCGGTCACGCGATCGCCGGAGGCGAGCGCTTTCGCGATCGCTCCCGCTACCGTCGGAGGCGCTGTTGCCGCGCGCGAGGTCGTTGTCGATCCAACCGCGGTCACGGTCGACGCGACGGCGGCCACCGAAGCCGCGAGTCCCAAACCAGCGGCGGCGCTGCCGGACACGATCCCCCCGGCGCGAATCGCCCGCGCCCAGTCTGGCCCTGCGCCCTCCGGCTCGAGCGCCGCGCCGCAAGCGCGTCCGCCAGCGCTTCTGCAGGCTCGGGCGTTCGCCGCGAGCGCGGCTCAGCGTCTGAAGCCGGCCGCGCTGCGCAGCGCCGCGCGCGCAAAACAGGCGTTCGTCGGGGCTCGCGCGTTTCTCGCGACGCGACACGCCGCGTTGCCGACCGCATTGCGTGGGCGGCTCCCGGCGCTGCTCGGAGTGGGCATTTTCTTCGTGCTCGCGGCGGGCGTGGGCATCGTCAAATTCCGAGCGGCAGCGCATGAGCCAGCCCCAAGCTCGCTCGGTGAGACCCCGCGCTCGCTGGAAGCGACAGTCCACGCGAACGCGCCGGGCTCGACCGCGCACCCAGCTCTCGCCAGTGCGGAAGCCAGCGAGCCGGGGCTCGACGAGCGCACGCTACTCTTGAACCTGGCAAGCTCGCTCGCAAGCGCGGGACAAGCTGCGCACGCCGTGGCCTTGCTGGAGCGTGCGCTGCTTCGAGATCCCAGCATTCGCTCGGACGAACGCGTCGGCAAGGCCTTGCTGCAAACGGTCTACGCGGACGACAAGGCCACGGTCAATGCGAGTTTCGCCCTCCTCGAGGGACCCATGGCCGAACGAGGTGCGGAGCTCATGTACGAGCTCTCGCTCTCGCGCAACGTGAACGACGCCCCGCGACGACACGCGGAGACTTGGCTGCGCAGCAAGGAATTTCTGAAGGCGGCTCCGTTTCCGCTCTACACGGTCGTCAAGCTGCGGCAGGCCAAGACTTGCGAAGACAAGCGAGCGCTGCTGGGCCTGGCCGCAGCAGGCGGCAAGCAAACGCTCGAGTACCTGCGGGAGCTTGCGGCGCACGTCACCTGCTCGCCGGACGATCTGGTCAACTGCTATCCGTGTTTGCGCGCCGAGGCGCACTTAACGGACAGCATTCTGGCCCTGGAAAAGCGCCTCGAACACTAATCCCACGTCATGCGCGCGGAATGTCGATCGGCAGCGCCAAGTGCGTGGCTCGCCGCTGGGCTCTCGCTGTGCTTTTGCGCGACTCAGCCGCCCGCAGCACCATC
>JAEUAF010000213.1 GCA_019695485.1 Sorangium sp. | reverse complement strand
CGTCCACCTCGGTGCGCCCGTCGATCGAGCCGGTCGGCTCGATTCCCGCGGATTCTTTCCCGCCCGAGGCGGAATACGCGCTCGAGCGTGAGCTCGTGCGGCAGCTTCGCACGGGGCGCGCGGCGCTACCTCTGCTACCTGCCGTGGCCGAGTCGGCCTTGCGGCTCGCCAATGATCCGGACGCGCGCATCGACCAGCTCGCGCGGCTGGTGGACACCGATCCGCCGATCGCGGCACGCTTCATGTCGGTGGCCAACAGCGTGGCTTACTGGCGCGGCTTCGTCACGGCTTCCACGCAGTCGGCGATTGTCCGGCTTGGGCTCGCCAACACTCGAGACCTCCTATTTCAGGTCGTCTACGCCGCATCCACCAATGGTCTGAAAAAATACCAGACCGCGGTCTCCCGCTCGTTCAAGCGCAGCGTGGTGGCGGCCATCGCGGCGCGCACCACCGCGCTCGAGACACAGCAAGCCGGCGAGTACGACTACATGAGCGGGCTGCTGCACGACATCGGCGAGGCTCGCGTGTATCGCATTCTCGACGGCATCACGCTGCCCGTCCCGGACAAGACCGTCGTCAAGCGTCTGGTGCAGAAATACCACTGCGTTGCCGGGGCCGAGGTAGCCATGGCTTGGAAGCTGCCGACGCAGATCGTCGACGCCTGCGCGGGCCACCATGACCCGGCCGCGGCCGAGAATCCGAACGTGCGGCTCGTGATGATCGCTGACGCCATCGTCGAGGGGCTCGAAGCGGCCGCGGGCGGCAAGGCTCCGAATTTCGAGACCTTCGACAAGCTCGGGGTCCCGCTCGCATTGGCGCGCACGCTGCTTGAAAAGACAAAAAAGGCAGTCGGCAATAAGGGCGGCACGAACGCCTGAGCGCCCCTCCCGCTCGGCTCTGGGTGCATGCTAGGGTCGCGGCGTGTCATCGCGTTCTCTGGGTCTGTCCGATTCTGTTCACGGCTACCTGCTCGAGGTGATGGTTCGCGAGCCCCCGATCTTGACGCGGCTGCGCGACGAGACGCAGCGCCTCAAGTTCTCCACCATGCAAATCTCCCCGGACCAGGGGCGGTTCATGCGCTGGCTGGTGGGCTTGTGCGGCGCTCGCCGCTGCATCGAGGTCGGCGTGTTCACCGGTTACAGCTCACTGTCGGTGGCGCTCGCGCTACCCGCTGACGGCCGCATCGTGGCCTGCGACGTCAGTGAAGAGTGGACCTCCGTGGCGCGCCGTTACTTCGAGGACGCTGGCCTCGCGCACAAGCTCGATTTGCGCTTGGGCCCTGCGCTCGCGACGTTGGACTCGCTGCTCGCACAGGGCGAAAAGGCTGCCTTCGATTTCGCCTTCATCGACGCCGACAAGGAGAACTACGCCGCGTACTACGAGCGTTGCCTCGAGCTCGTCCGCACGGGCGGGCTGATCGTCGTCGACAATACGCTTTGGGGCGGCAAGGTGGCCGACCCGAGCGTGGACGACAGCTCGACGAACGCGATCCGCGAGCTCAACGCCCGCGCCGTCCGCGATCCACGCGTCGACGCCAGCCTGATCTCGGTTGGCGACGGGCTGTTGCTGTTACGAAAGCTGGCCTGAGAGCTGTCCTCGCGCGGCGAGGCCTGGCTCGAGCTGCGCGGCTAGCCGCCGGCCATCCAAGATAGCTCTCACCTTGGCGCAGAGTTCGGCGGGGCGATAGGGCTTGGCGATGAAGTGAACGTGCTCGGGGAGCACGCCCTGGTCACTGATGATCGGCTCGCCGTAGCCCGAAGTGTAGAGCACCAGCACGCCCTCTTGGAGAGCGCCAGCGCGGGCAGCGAGCTCCTTTCCGTTCATGCGCGGCATGACTACGTCAGTGAGCAGGAGATCGACTTTGCCTCGCGCTTCTCCCAGCGCGTGGAGCGCGTCGTCCGGATTCGAGCACGGCAGCACTCGATAGCCGAGCTGCTGCAGGGCGCACTCGGCAAGCTCCAGGACCAACGGATCGTCTTCGACTAGCAAGATCGTTTCGCTTCCCCCGCGCGGCTCTCGCGTGGCCGGCGTCGCCGCCGGTGCCTCGGCTTGCCCGAGCTCATCGTCGACTTGGGGCAAAAAGACGCGGAAAGTACTGCCCTTGCCGAGTTCCGATTCGACGCTGATCCCTCCGCCGTTCTGCTCGATCGCGCCGTAGACGCTGGAGAGCCCGAGCCCGGTGCCCGCTCCGGTCTCCTTGGTCGTGAAGAATGGCTCGAACAGCTTGGCGCGCACGAGTTCGGACATGCCGCGACCGGTGTCGCTCACGCTCAGCGTTACGTACTTTCCCGGCGGGAGCTCACTGCCAACGCCGCTTGTCGGGCGATCGAGCTCGAGATTCTGGGTTTCGATCAGAATTTCACCGTCGGCCTCGATGGCATCCCGCGCATTGACCACCAGATTCACGAGCACCTGCTCGAGTTGTCCGGGATCGGCCTTCACCACCCATAACGCAGAGTGACAGCGGGTGCGCAAGCTGATGCGCTCGCCGACCAGCCCTTTGAGCATGCTTTGCAAGCGCTCGACCAGGCTGCTGAGGTCGAGCGGGCGCGGCACGATCACTTGTTTGCGACCAAAGGCCAACAATTGACGGGTGAGCGCGGCGGCACTCTCCGCGGCCGCGCTGGCAATCGACAGATGACGAGCGACACGCGCGTCGCCCTGGGCGGCTTCAGCGGCCAAGCTCAGATTGCCGAGAATACACGTCAGAAAATTGTTGAAGTCGTGGGCCACCCCGCCCGCAAGTCGCCCTACGGTCTCCATCTTCTGCGCTTGGCGGAGCTGAGCCGTGAGCTTGACTTGGGCTTCGCGGGCGCGCTCCTGTTCGGTCACGTCCACGCCGACGCCGGTGACTCCTACGATGCGCCCCTCGGTGTCGCGTTGCGGAGCGATGCGATACTCGAGCGAACGGCCCATGCACGAATCGCGGTAGGTCCCCGGTGTGCCTTCGAGCGCGCGGAGATGACACGCCATAGGCTCGTAGTTCAGATCTTCGGTACCCCAGAGCTCGGGCAGGCGCATGCCCACGACCTGCCCGTCCGTGAGGTTCAGGTGAGTGAGGCCGGCGCCTTCCGAGGAAGTAAACACCAGATTCCGGTCCACCGTGTAGCAAAAGCCGGGCAGCTGCTCCAAGATCGCAAACAAGCGCTGCGTGTCGTTGTGGCTCTTTTGCTCGGTCTGCACCTGCAGCGTCACGTCGCGAAAGATCGCGAGCAGTCGCGCGGCCGCGGGGGCCTCCGGGTTCGGCGGCACCAGCGTGACGTCGACGAAGCGTGCGGGCGCGCTTTCCTCGAGCACGAGTCGAAACGAGCTCGGGCTGCGTTCACGGAGTGCCGTGCGGTAGTGCTCGCTCAATGCTTCGTCCTGCCCCTGCCGACAGCGCGACAGCAGCCTTCCGATGGCCTCGCAAAACGCGCCGTCGGTGTCCCCGGACACCGGGCGTCCCGCGAGATTGCCATCGACCTCGAACACGACCAGTGGCGCACGGCCGAGCTCTGCTGCGAGCGGCGGTTGGCTCAAGCTGGTGGGGGACCCCGGGGAGGCAGCTCTCATCGAAACACGACTATATCAGTGATGGTTCGCGCCCATCACTCTGGTGGGTTATCGGCGCTCGCTCTCGCCCACTTCGGGGGCGCGGATGTCTTTGCATAACAGTGCGGAAATACGGAGTCATCCCAGCCGCCGACAGCAGCCGGCAAGCCGGTTGGCCCTCGCAGTGACAGCGCAAGGTTCGCAGGAGGCAGGAACTCGATCCGGGCCGCCGAAGGCCGAGCCCTTTCATTGGCGGGTGTTCTAGAGTCGCGCCGCCCGCAAGCGGGAAGAGAGGCAAGGGACGATGTTCAGACCCGGCACATGGAACGGATCTTGGCTGTGGGCGCTGCTGCTAATCGGGCTTTCACCGGCCTGCGACAAGGCCGAAGCCTGCAAAACGGCGCCGGAGTGCCAACGACAAGGGAAATGTAGTCCGGATCCCAGGGGCGCCTGCACCGTGGCGTCCGACACCGATTGCCGCGCGTCAGACCCTTGCAAACAACACGGCAAGTGCAGCGCGAAAGACGGGGCCTGCACGGCGCAGAGCGACGCGGACTGCAAGGAGGCCGAGGATTGTCAGAAGCTTGGGGCGTGCAGCGCCTACCAGGGCAGCTGCGTCGACCTCGGCAAGTCAGTGCACAGCGAGTGCCAGAAGACCTGCGAGAGCGAGGGCCTGTGTGTCATGAAAGAGGGGCACTGCGTCGCGCTGTCGCGGCTGCACTGCGCGGGTACCAGCGAGGGCAAGCCCGAGACGGCGAGCCCCTGCGCACGGCTTGGCCTGTGTGCGGCCGACGCGGGTCATTGCGCGGCGGCGTCGAACGAAGACTGTCGCGCTTCACGTGCCTGCAAAGATGAGTCACGCTGCGCTGCCGCGTCCGGCGTGTGCGTGGCGACCGAAGAGGAATGCAAGAAGTCCACCGCGTGCGTGAATGGAGGTCGCTGCGTCGTCAAAGACGGCAAGTGCGCCGCTGCGTCGGCAGCAGATTGCAAACGCTCGTTGCGCTGCAAGCTCGAGGGTTCCTGCTCGCTCAAGGACGGTGCCTGCATCGCGGCCTCCGATGCTGACTGCCAGCAGTCGTCCGTTTGCAGCAAGGCCAAGCACTGCCAAGCCAAGGACGGCCTCTGCATCGGGAGCGGCAAGTCTCAGGGGGGTGGCAGCTCCGCTCCGCCCGACAAGGTGGAGCCATCCAAGCTCAAGAACGGCATCTTCTGAGCCTTTTTCGGGCGCGCCGCTGAGCGCGCAGGCAATTTCGGGAATGGCTTGCTTTGTGGGAACTTTTGGCGAATCTACACAGCCAAGAACCCCCCGAGCGCCGAGGACCCCCTTTTGCCATGACCACTCCCGAGCACGCCGACCTCATCGTTTTGCACATTGGGGGCGCGGATCGGCCCGGCGTCGCGGCGCGGCTGATGCGAATCATCGCGGAAGAGAAGGCAGAGCTCATCGATATCGGGCAGTCCGTGTTGCACGGCTACCTGATGCTGTCCGCCATCGTGAATATGCCGCAGAACTCGCGCGCGCTGCGTCGGGTCTTGTTCGAAGCCAGCGAGCTTGGGCTGCGCTTCGAGGTGTCGCCGTTTCGAGCGGCGGCGCCAGGCGCGCGTCAGCCCGATGCACCAGCCCTGTGTGTCACCGTGCTCGGGCCGCTGGCGGATGGCGTGGCCGCCGCGCGCATCACCGGATCGATGGCCGAGCAGGCCATGAACATTCGCGAGATTCGCTCGTTGAGTGATCGTGAGCTGTCGGGGCTCGAGCTGATCGCCGACCTCGCGCCTGGGCGTCGGCTGACCGACACCGAGCTTTCCACGTTGCGCGGGGCGTTCCTGCGTATGGGCGTCGAGCTCGGCGTCGATCTTGCGGTGCAGAAGGACGACATGTTCCGGCGCACCAAGCGCCTGGTTTGCATGGACGTCGACTCGACGTTCGTGAAAGGCGAGTTCATCGACGAGCTCGCCGAGCTCGCCGGCTGCAAGGAGAAGGTCGCGGAAATCACGGCGCGCGCGATGCGTGGAGAGCTCGATTTCAAGCAGGCCCTCGCCGAGCGCGTGAAGCTGCTCGAGGGGCTCTCCCTCGAACGTGCCATGACGCTGATGGACAAAGTCGAGCTTACTCCCGGCGCTGATCGCTTCGTCGAGGCCTTGCGTGGCCTCGGGTTCCGCATCGGCCTCGTCAGCGGTGGCTTTACGGTTTTCGTCGACGAGCTGAAGCGCCGCTATGGGCTCGACTTCGCCTTCGCCAACGAGCTCGAGATTCGAGACGGAAAACTGACCGGTCGCGTTCGTGGCACCGTGGTCGACGGCGAGCGCAAGGCGCAAATCTTGAAAGACATGGCCCAGGTGTATAACTGCCGCTTGGAGCAGACGGTGGCCATTGGCGACGGCGCCAATGACATCTACATGCTCCAAACGGCGGGGCTCGGCATCGCTTTCCGCGCCAAGCCTAAGTTGCAAGAGGTCGCGGACATGAGCCTCAATCACAACGAACGGCTCGATACGCTGCTCTATTTGATGGGCCTGAGCGCACGCGATCTGCGCGGCGAGTGAGTGTCGCGGCGGGCAACGCCGCCTTGCCAGACCTACACGGCCCTACGAACTTGGGGCGTTTTCGCGCAGCGAAATCCCCAAGCTTTCGGCGAACGCTCTTGCGCTGAGGGGCGAAGCTCGGGAAAGCTACGCTCAAGTTGCCGGTACTGCCCCGACGAAGACAGGCGTTCGACCCGATGGTTCGCAAGGCGAGAGCCTTTGGGCTAAGCGCATTTGCGCTCGGGGTTTTTGCAAGCTCGGCGTTGGCCAAGGCTCCGACAGATGACGCCGAGCCGAGCGCTTTGGCCTCGGCGTCCGCGTCGGCGCCGGCAGCGCGACCCGACGCCCCCAACACCGAGCTGATTGGCCCGCCGCGCGCGCCCAGCGCCGCGGTCGCAGTTCCAGAACCGGTCGCCTCGAACAAGGATGAGAGCGCCGCCGGAGCTGTTCCCCCGGCGCCCAGCGTCGCCCCGCCGCCGAGCCCCCTCGCTCTGCCA
>JAEUAF010000206.1 GCA_019695485.1 Sorangium sp. | reverse complement strand
AGACCGAAAATATGACGAAGCGCAGCGCCGCTTCAACGAGGTGGCGAGCCGCGGCGGCGAGAACGCTGCCTCGGCCGCGCTCTATGAGGCCCAGTCCGCGCGCGCTCGCGCTGGCTGCCCCACTGCGGCGTCACTCTTCGACGAAGTCTTCCGCAAATACCCCGACTCGCCACCGGGTCGGGAGGCGGCGTGGCAAGCGGCTGGCTGCCACCGCACGCTCGGTGACTTCGAGCGAGCCCGGCGAAACTACGAGGCGCTGCTTAATACGCCGGGCTACGCGGATCGCGCGCAGGCCGCGCTCGCATCTCTGGGCGATGGCGAGCCGAGCGAGGTCGCCGCGCGCCGTGCCGTGCCCGCTGCGAAGGCGCTCGGCGCGCAGCCCAACGCGCCGCACAGCGCAACCGCAGCGCCGGCCTCCCCTTCGCCGTAGACCATTGCGAAACGGCGCCGCTCGCGAACCTCAGCTAGCGCTAGTTCGAAGCGCTGCGGATATAGGCGATCGTGTGCACCATATCGACGAGCCGCTCACGCGCTTCGCTGGTCAGGTTCACGAAGCGAATCCCCATCCCCGGGTTGGGGTTGTCCGCCAGCATCTTGACTGGGTTCACCCACTGCACTTGGCCTGACATGACGAACGGATCCACCGTGTCCGGCGGCGCAAACTTGAGAGTGAGCTGCGTGCCGACTTCGAGCGGGTCCTCGGTGCGCACGAAGATTCCAAACTCGGAGATGTTCGTGATGTTCGCGTAGAGGAAAGTGTCCTCTGTCTCGCAGTCGACGGACCAAGTCACGTCGATGCGTTCAGCGTTTCGACGATTGGAGCTCGGCGGGCGATCGGAGGGTTTGGAGTCGTCGCTGCTCACATCCATCCACGTAGCACCCCTTCGACGGGAATGGGTAGCATGCAAAAACCGATGCATATCCGCTCAGCACGCAGAGGGCGATCAACGCACCGTCAACTTCCCCGCCACGATCCGATTCTCTTCGTGCGTGCCTCGCCGGACGTCGAGCCGGCGACTACCAGAGTACAGCCCGAAAAACACCTCGTACTCGCCGCGAGAAAACTCGGGTCCGAGCCTGAAAAGATGGCGATCCGCAATGTAGTCACCGGGCAGCCAGAGCGAGAACGGGTAGTGGCCTTCCAACGTCGGATGGTCGCCGTTGTAGCGGCGCTGGAACCCATCGATGTGAAAGAAGGTGTCCCAGTTGCCGACGAGCCGCTCGAGTACTCGGTAGTAGATGACGAACTCGTACTCGCGACCCGCGGACACCGCTTCGGTCGGCGCGCCCGCCTCGTCGAACACATCCCAGCCGAGCACGCGCAGGTTCACGCCGAGCTCAGCCTCGACGCGGTGAGCAGGATGCGGCTCGACGTCGAGCACACTGCGTGACAGCGGATTGTCGTTCGGCGCGCCGCGCGTCAATTGATTCGACGCTAACAGCACGGCGCGCGAACCGGACGCCAGGATCGGAACGTTCACGTGCGGCTCGGTGCTGGCGCGGTAGGCCGCGTTTAGCGACGGCAACTCGTCCGCGCGCAGCGCGATGAAGCGTCGCGCTCCGGGTTTCGTCAGATAGCTCACGGCCTCGTCGGCGTCGCGCAGCTCCGCGGCAGTAATCTGCGTTTGGTAACGGGCGACGCGAGAACTCACGCCGAGCACGGCGAGCGGCTCTTGGGCACGGGCTTCCCGTCGGTACGCCGCGAAGGCGCCTTGCGGAGAGAGCTCTGCCATCAACTCTGGGAAATAGCCGAGCCCCAAGCACAGCCCGGCCAGAGAGAAGACCAGCGCGGCACTCATGCCGCGACTCAAGCGGGGCATGGAACGTCCGCAACGAAGCGCCAGCCGCTGCGGCAGGTCGAGCCCCCAGCGCACGCCGTCCCGACCCGCGAGCACCAGCGCGGGAGCCACGCACACCCCCAACACGAGCAGCCATCCGACTCGCACGAGCGAGCGCGGCAGCTCGCCGAGTCGTTCGACCACGGCGAGATGAAGCACGCGCACGATCAGCACCCCGAGCAGGTCGAGCCCCAGCAGCAGAATGCCCAGCAGGCTCAGCGCGAACCAAAAATTCCCGGACCACAAGCGTCGCACCAAGCGAGGCCAGCGCGCGTACTCGGCGACGTCGAAGGCACCGTCGGCTTCCAGCGTGCCCGCCTCTGCCACGAGGAAGAAGAACAGCACTGCGCACGGCAGCGTTGCGAGCGCGAGCCAGGCGAAACCGCGCGCGGCAAACGACGGCGGGAAGATGGCGTCGGGCACGCCGGAGGCGCACAGACCCTTCTCGGGAAAATTCCGGAAGTCCAAGAGCAACAGCAGCAAGAACGCAGCCACGCTCAAGCCGAAGAGCCGCGACGTTGCCGCTCCGCGTTCCAAATCGAGCAGCGCGATGGCGCATGCTGCGGCGAACGCAGCGGGCGCGGAGAACGGAATCACGCCGACTTCGGGGGCGAGCGCGGTCTGGGCAAACAGCGCGCTGGCTGCGCTCGCCACGAGCAAGAGACGCAGGCCTTGCTCACGGGTTTGCGCTTCCGAACTGGTGACGAGCGGCGGCGCGAGCAATCGCCCGAGAGCAGGCAAGCACAGGGCGCTCCAAGGGAACGCGGCGTGTCCGAGCTCCCTCAGGATCACGTCGAACGCTGGCAGCGGGTGAACCCCGCCTGCGACCGCGGCGTTCCAGATCGAATAGGCGTTGCTGGGCGTGCGCTGCAAGATCAGCGTCCCGAGCGTCGCAGCCAGCACACCGCCGCACAAAGAAGACGCGCCTATCAGCGTCGACGTGCGGTCGCTGGTCGCCGACGACAGACGAAGCACGAGCCAGGCCACGCCCACGCCTAGCGTGGGCACGCCGACGCCGAGCCACAGCCCGCGCGTGTAGAAGCCGGCGAGCAGTCCGATGAGTGCCAGCAGCAGCCCAGCCCAACGCACCTGCGACTCGCGGTTGTCGAAAACAGCGACGCCGAGCCCCGCCATCGCGAATGCGCTCGACGCCATCAGCACGATGTCCCCGAGCAACGAGCGCGCCTGCACGAAGTAGAGCGGCATGCTGACCAGCGCCAGCACCGACACCCACGCCGCGCGCGCCCCGGACAAGCGCCGCACCAAGAAGAAGAGCGCCGCGAGCCCAGCGAGAGCCCAGAGCGCCAGCGGCAGGCGGCCCGCCCATGTCGAAAGGCCAAACAACCGGAACCCGAGCGCAATCGACGTGAAGGGAAGTTCGCCCCGCCCAAGCTCGCCCTGCGTGGGGAGCGGCGGGTCATTTGGGGCCTCGAGCCCGCGTGCCCCGAGCAGGTCGTGGGCAATGCGGCGCCCAATTTCCGCGGGTTCAAGCTCAGGCGGATCCCACAGAGCGCCGAGCGGGACCGCCCCCACGGTCAACACCAGCGCCGCCGCGACGCTGAAAACGGCGAGCGCGCGCTGAGATGACGCGGCGGGGGCCGAGGTGGAGGCGCTCAAGGCGCGGGTATTTGGCGGTTTGCCCATCGGCCAGCGCGAGGGTTGCCGCGAGCCAACCGCCCGGGCAAGTCGAATCGTCTCAAAGCGAGCCCGGACCCTCGGCGCGCTCCATTCCGAGCGGGCGGTTGCAGCCGGCCACTCCCGGGGGTACCCCGCTCGCCCGCTATGCGCTTTGGCACGGTCGCTCTCTTTGGTCGTAGCAACGTCGGTAAGTCGACGTTCCTCAACGCGGTCCTCGAACAGGACCTCGCCATCGTGTCTTCCCTGCCTCAGACCACTCGCGACGCGCTGCTCGGCGTAGTGACCCGCAAAGACGCGCAGATCGCGTTCCTCGACACGCCTGGCGTGCACCGACCGAAGACGGAACTTGGTCGCCGCATGAACCACGCGGCGTTCGAGGCTGCTCGCACCACGGACGTGGTCGTGTTCATGACTGACGTCACGGCCGTCGCGCGTCGCCCGGGCAAGACGCGTGAGATTGAGCTCGATCCCGAAGACCTACGCCTGATAGGCCAGCTCCCACCCGCGAAGCAGACGCCCGCCGTGCTCGTGATCAACAAGATCGATCTCCTGCGCGACAAGGGTCGCTTGTTACCTGCACTCGTGGAGCTGCAAAAGGTCCACGACTTTGCAGCGCTGGTCCCGATCAGCGCCTTGCAAGACGACGGGGTCGAGCGAGTGCTCGGCGAAATTTATGCCCTGTTGTCGGAGGGGCCCGCGGGCTATCCGAGCGATACTCTGACGGATCGCCCGACCAGCTACTTCGTCCGTGAGTACGTGCGCGAGCAGGTGCTGGTGGCAACCCAAGGTGAAGTGCCGCACGCGGTGGCGGTCAGCATCGACAGCTACGAAGAAGGCAAGATCCCGCGCATCCTCGCGACCCTGCACGTCGAAAAGGAGGGCCAACGTCGGATCTTGGTCGGAAATTCTGGCAGCAAGATCAAAGAAATTGGCATGGCGGCCCGCGCTCGCATCGAAGCCCTGCTCGGCCGGCAAATTTACATCGAGCTCTTCGTTCGCATCAGTCCGCGTTGGAAGGACGCACCCCGTCAGCTCGCCGAGCTCGGCTACTCGCAGGATGCAGGCGAGCCCGGTAAGGAGCGCGAATGACGCCCATCGTTGCCATTGTCGGTCGACCGAACGTCGGCAAGAGCACGCTGTTCAATCGCCTGGTGGGAAAGCCCGTGGCCATCGTCCATGACATGCCAGGCGTCACCCGCGACCGTCACTACGCCGACGCGCACATCGCAGGCCGCAACATCACGCTCGTCGACACGGGCGGGTTCGATCCAAACAGCGACGATCCGATGAAGACGGGCATCGCGCGCCACGTGTTGACGGCCATCGAAGAGGCCGACATCGTCGTCTGTGTGTTCGACGGCTCGATGCTGCCGACGGAGCCAGACCGCGAGGCTGTGCAGCTCCTGCGGCAAAGCGGGAAGCCTGTCATTTTCGTGGCCAACAAGGTCGAAGCCAAGGAGCACGAGTACGAGCTTGGTCCGCTCTATGAGCTCGGTCTCGCCAATCTGCTGCCCGTTTCCGCGTTGCACGGACGGGGCACGGCCGAACTCAGTGGGGCGATCAGCGAACGGCTGCCGGCGTACGAGCCCTCAGCGCCCCCCGCGGAGGATACGGCCGCGCGCATCGCGCTCATCGGTCGGCCGAACGCCGGCAAGTCGTCGCTCTTCAATCGTTTGGTGGGCGAGGAGCGCTCGCTCGTCGACGCGCGCCCCGGAACCACCCGCGACCCGGTCGACGAGCGAGTCCAATTTGGGGGTGAGTCGTTCCTGATTGTCGATACCGCCGGCATCCGCCGCCACGCGCGCGTCGAGCGTGGGCTCGAGCTAGTCAGCGTGCTGCGCGCGATCCGAGCCATGGAGCGCGCCGAGGTGTGCGTGCTGATGTGCGACGGCACCGAGGGCGTCACTGAACAGGACGCAAAGTTGCTCGCGCTCTGCCTCGACCGCCGGCGAGCGCTGGTGGTCGGCCTGAACAAGATGGACATGCTCGACGCCAAGGCGAAAAAGCGCGCGCTCGTGCAGGCCCAGGAAGCCCTCAGCTTTGCGAGCTTCGCGCGCGTCGTTCCGATCAGCGCCAAGCGCGGCGAAAACATCGAAACGCTCATGAAGACAGCGGCCCGAGCCGCGCGGGAAATGCGCCGCCGCGTGCCGACCTCCGAGCTCAATCGCTTCTTCGAAGATGTGCTGGACAAGCGCCCCCCGCCAACCCACGGCGGCCGCGCGCCGCGCATCTATTACATCACGCAGGCCGAAAGCTCGCCGCCGGTGTTCATTGCCATGAGCAACCATCCGGAGCACCTTCACAAGGCCTATCAGCGCTTCGTGGTGAACCAAATTCGCGAAGCGTTCGGCTTCGAGTGCGTGCCGCTGACAGTGCTTTATCGCCAGAAGCGCGCGCACTAGCGCTAAGCGCTAGCTTCGAGCGCGCCACCCATCAAAGCAGGTGTCGGCACACGGCGACGAGCGCGGCGACGTCGTGCACGCTCTCGGCGAACGCGGGGATCTCGATGGAGAGCGGAATGCGCCCGGCGGCGAGTGCCCCCTCACGCGAAAGCTCGGTGCGAAGGACGCCCTGCTCATAGGCGAAGGCGGCGGCCTCTTCCCCTTGGGCGACCAGCACGCGCGCAGCCAGCGTGTCGTCGTGGGGAACGCCTCGTGCAACGAGAAAGGCCTCCAGCGTGTCCTCCGCGGGAGGCTCTCCGGGGTCGACGCGCGCGCGGTTCACGATCAGTGCGTCCGCCCGCATTCCGAGCCGCTCGAGCCGTTCCGCAAAAAAGCGTGCTTCATCGAGCGCCTCGCTGGCTTTGGTTGCGACCAGCACGTAAGCAAAGTCGGGGCCGCGGAAGGCGCGCGCGACTCGCTCAGCGCGCTCGCGGAAGCCACCGAACAACTCGTTGACCTCGGTGACGAATTCAGCGAGTCGCTCGAGAAAGCGTCGCCCCGTCAGCCGAGCAATGGCACGCAGCACGAGCGCCATGCCGCGCGCCATCAGATTCAGGCTCAGCCGGCCCGAGCGCGCGAACGCCTCAGAAAGCCAGCGCAGCGCCGCGCTGTCCAGCGTCTCGATCAGACGCGCCGGGGCGTCGAGAAAGTCGAGCGCATCGCTCGTCGGCGGCGTATCGAGCACGATCAGGTCGTAGCGCCCATCTTCCAGCACGCTGCGCACCTTTTCCATCGCCATGTAGGCCTGAGTGCCAGCAAGCTGGGTCGATACGTACTCATAGAACTCGTTCGATAAGATGCGCGCTGCGGCTTCGGGGCTCGAGGCATGACGGCGCACGAGGTCGTCGAACGTGCGCTTGGTGTCGAGCATCGTGACGCTGAACTCACCCTTCAGGATTAGCCCTTCGGCGGCAAATGTGGCCGGATCGACCGCGTGATCGGCTGCTTTCCCGTCGACGCCCAGCCTGTCCGAGAGCCGCTTCGCTGGATCGATGGTTAGGCAAAGCACGCGCAGGCCGCGGGCCGCTGCGGCCAACCCGAGCGCAGCAGCTACCGTCGTCTTCCCAACGCCCCCAGCCCCCGCCACCACGAGCACACGACGACCTCGAAGCAGCCGGGTGAATCCAGATTCGGGCATGGGGCCGCCCTATTTACCATCATCTCGAGGAGCCACGCCCTCGGACTCGGGAAACTTGGCCTCAGGCCGACAACGAACGCTAAATCCCACATCATGCTTGCCGAACGTCGCGTCCAGCGCTCGAACGACCCTCAGGAAGCTCTTGCGTGCTGGCTGGAAGCCATCCGGCAACGCTCGCAGCTGAGAAGCGTGGTGCTGTCCGACGCGCTGGGCATTTTGGTGGCGGGCGCCGGACTCGCGCGGGAGTGCGACGAACTGGCTGCCTGGGCGCCGCTGGCGCTGGCCGCCAACGACTGGCCGGAGAAACCGCCGTTCGAATTGGCGCTGGCCGCTGTCCCAGGCTTCGACGCCTACGTGTGCGCCCAGGCGAGCCAAGGCTCTGCTGCCAGCGAACTCGCGGATGCAGCCCTAGGTTGCTCGCGGATTCTGTCGGCTCGACCGCCCTCGGCGTGACGACGCCGAATCACTGCGAGTGCTAGGCTGGGCGCATGCGTGGTTGGGTCGATCTTCACTGCCACTTCATCGCCGGCATCGACGATGGCGCACGCACTGAAGACGAAGGGGTGCGCATGCTTGAAGCGCTGTACGCGATCGGCTTCGATCACGTCGTGGCGACGCCGCACATGCGACCCGGCATGTTCGACAACCAGAAGCGAGATCTGACCGAGGCCTACGCGCGCATGGCGCCACGCCTCGCCCAAAGCGGATTGCCGGCCACCGATCTGTCGAGCGAACACTACTTCGATGACGTCGTGTTCTCGCGCATCGTCGCAGGCGAAGGGCTGCCGTACCCCGGTAAGAAAGCCGTGCTGCTCGAGTTCTACGCCGTGGACTTTCCTCAAGCGGTCGACCGCTGCTTCTCGGCCTTGCGACGAGCGGGGCTGCTGCCCGTGATCGCCCACCCGGAGCGCTATCAGTGCCTGTGGCGAAGCCTCGAGCCGCTGGAACGCTTGGTCGACGGCGGCGCCGCTGCGCTGCTCGACGCAGCAGCGCTGGTCGGCAAATATGGCAGCCAGCCGCAGCGCGCTGCCGAGGCCATTCTGGAGCTTGGCCTCTACCATGCTGCCTGCAGCGACGCGCACCGGCCCGATGACGTCAAGGATGTGGCGCGCGCTATCAAGCGCATCGAAAAGCTCTACGGTGCTGACGAGTGTGAGGCGCTCTTCGGCTCAGGCCCGAAAGCTCTGCTCGACGGACAGCTCCCCGATTGAACCTTTGGCGACGCCGCCCCGCCCTGAGCGCGCGACGCACTCGGACGCCCGAAAACTTGGCCCACCAGCGCACATGCCTCTAGGCATCGGCCATGGTCCGACCGCTTTTCTGGCTGCTCACCGTGTTGGCCGCCGGCGCGGCGTCGAGCCCGGCTTCGGCGCGGGTGGAGGCGAACTCGGGATACAGCAAGCTGCAGACGTTTAGCTGCGCGTTGCGCTTGCTGCGGGTCGATCGCGGTTACGAGGTGGTCGAGAAAGACCCGGAGGCAGCGTACGTGCTGTTCCGCTATCCCGTGTCGGGACAGAAGGAACGCTCGAACGGGAGCGTCGAGG
>JAEUAF010000618.1 GCA_019695485.1 Sorangium sp. | reverse complement strand
TGGGTAGGGGGCTGCGCGGTAACGGGCGCGCCGGTCGACTCTGGGCGACCTAGGGCAAACCGAGCGACACGCATTGCGCGTCTGGTTGCGCGCCAGCCCGACCCAGTTGGTGTCGCGCGAGCACTGGGCGCGAGTCGCCGCTTGTCGTCCGCTATTCGCCGAGCTCAGTCCGGCATCGACGCCACGAGTTCATCGAGCTGCTGGAAGGTTTCGCGCGCGCCGTCTTCCATCCCCGAGTGGAGTGCGCCGTCGAGCGCAACCTTGGACGGATATACTTCTCGCGAAACGAGCCTGGTGTAGCCGCCATCCGCCTCGAACGACACCGTGATGCGCGCCTCGGCGTCCGGAAACGGCTCGAAGATCTGCGTGTAAACCAGGCGCGAGGGAGGCGTAATCTCGAGGTACTTGCCGTAGAAGGCGAAGCGCTCCTTGCCGCGGGTGAGGACGTAGCGGTACTCGCCACCGGGGCGCAGATCTGCGTCGCACTCGGTCAGCGTGACCCCGCGTGACAGCGGGGCCCACCAGCGTCGTACGTAGTCAGGATTCGTCCAAGCTTCGAAGACGATCGCTGGCGGCGCACGAAGCGTGCGGGTGATGACGAGGGTCGTGTCGGACGTGCGCTCGAGGCTCATGCGATGCGCTTCATTTTCTGGTCTTCCGGCCATGATTTCGCTCCTTTTCTCGGGTGAGATCTACGACGAGCTCGTCCAGTCGATCCAAACGTTCGGCCCAAATGCTGCGATAGCGTTGGAGCCAAGCGTTGAGTTCGCGCAGCGGACGCGCGCGCAGCGAATACACGCGCAATTGCGCGCGCGTCTCCACCACCACCAGCCCGGACTCGCGCAAGACGCGCAGATGTTTCGAGGCCTGCGGTTGCTCGATCGCGAGCCGATCGCAGATCTCGCCCACCGAGCGCGGGCCTCGCCCTAGTACCTCCACGATTCGAAGGCGGGTAGGTTCCGCGAGGGCGGTGAGCGTTTGGAGCATCCGAAGTCTGTATGTACCCCAAAGCGTACATACTCGCAAGAGTATGTACTGGCCGGCGCGCTGTTGTCGCGGGGCTTCTAGAACTGGGGCGTGCCCCTGAATTGTTCAGGCACCCGTAAACGTGCCCGTGCCCGTGCCCGTGCCCGCACCTTGTAGACTTCCTTGTCCAACGGGAGCTTCTGGCGCTCGGCTGCCAATCGAGGACCAGGGCCCCGGTTTTCAGCCAAGATCGCAGAAATCTTAGCCCACTTCCGATCGTCCAATTGGAGTCGAACCATCGACTCTCCCATGGAGCGCGCGCGCCATCCGATGGAAAGCAATTTCCGGCTGCCGGGCACGGGCACGGGCACGGGCACGCTTACGGGGGGACCTGAATTCAGGGAAAGACCTGTTTCGGCCGCTTGTCCAAGCGGACGCCGCGTCTCAAACCACAACGACGAAAGCTTCAGCGCAGAGCGCGCCACGCGCGACTTCATTCGGCGTCAGCGCTAGCCATGATCCGGTCGTTACGCGACGACCTCATTCGAGCTCCGAAGAAGAGGAAGCCGATCGCAAGTGCGACGTGGAGTACCGAGTTCGGAATGATGCCCCAAAGGCGCGTGATGAGCTCTGCGCGATAGGCGCTGATCTCGATCGGAAACAAGCCGAGCTGAACGATGGCGTTGCCGATTAGGAAGGCGCGCAGGGTTGGGGACTCCGCGTGCTTGCGCACGAGGAACATGACCACGCCGAGCGCGAAAATGCTGACGCCGACCTCCCGCACCCAGATCGCTGCGACTTCGCGTGGCGGCGCAACACCCTTGCTTTCGAGGAGCGCGTGCGGCAGGAGGAGAGCAAAGCTTCCTACGGCGAGGGCGACAGAGGAGCTCAGCGTGAGGAATATCTTGCGCGATATCATGCCAGAGATTTGTGCGCGCGCGCGCTGCTCGGCAATTACCTCGGGAGGTAGTCGCCGCGAGCCTCCCGCCTGATAGAGTACTGCGGTGACGACACGGCTATTCTCCGCGCTTCTCAAGTATTGGCGGAGTCGTCGCGGCCTCTCGCAGCTCGACCTCGCGCTCGAGGCTGGGGTCTCGGCTCGTCATCTGAGCTTTCTCGAGTCGGGACGCGCCGAGCCCAGCGAGCCGATGGTCTTGCGTTTGCTCGTTGCGCTCGACGTGCCGCTGCGCGATCGGAACGAGGCGCTGCGTGCTGCCGGCTTCCCTGACCGCTTTCCCGAGCCCGCACTCGCCGCGTTGCCGGATGCGGTCGAGCGCGCGATTGGGCGCATGATGGAGATGCAGGAGCCGTATCCGCTCACCGTGATCTCTCCTACGGCCGATGTTCTGCGTCACAATCGGGCCGCGACACGGCTATTTTCACGGTTCGTGGCGGACCCGACCGCGGTCGAGTCGCCCCTCAACACGTTCTCGTTGGTGTTTGACCCGCGTCTGATGCGCCCCTTCATCTCGAACTGGGCTGCGGTTGCGCGCCAGATGCTCGCACGACTCCAGCGAGAGTCGCTTCAGCGCGGCGGAGACCAGCGACTCAGCGCGCTCGAGGAGCGCGTGCTGGCTTTCCCGGACGTTCCAAAGGCGTGGTGCGGCCCCGACTTTGCCGACCCAGTCGAACCGGTGTTTAGTGTCCATCTGCGTCGCGGCGACGTCGCTCTGGCCTTCTTCACGACGATTACGACCTTTTCATCCCCGCGTCTGGTGACGCTCGAGGAGCTGCGCATCGAGAGCTCGTTCCCGCTCGACGACGCCACCCGCCGCTTCTGCGAGGCTGAAGTACGCTAGAGATTTGCGTGCGGACGCCGCGAGCGTTTAGCGATGGCGCGGTCGTTCGGCTCGGAAAATTTCGAGCATGTGGGCCATCGCGAGGTCGCCCTGGGGGTGTTGGGCAAGCTCGTGCGCAAGGTCTGAGATACGCGCGGAAAGCTCCGGCCCGAGGCGCTCGTGGAGCAACTCGCGCACGGCCTCGACGCTCTGCTCGGCTTGGAGCTTGTGGCGCCAGGCTGGCGCCCAGAGCTCGTCGAGGTGCGAGAGTAGTTGCTCTTTACCGAGCCGGCGCCACTCACCAGCGTCGAGCCAAATGCCGTCGCAGGCGCGGCAGCGCTCCACGTAGAACGGCCGCCGCCAGCTCGCTTTGACGCGCGACAAGATACCGTGTCCGTCGGGGCAGAGGCCGCTGCGCTTGTCTGCCTGCTCATCGGGGGGTGCCTCCTCTTCCAACGCCTCGAGCGCGCCGCTCTCACTCAGCGCCGAGACCGAGCTCAGCGAAATCCAAAAGCCCCGACAGCGCGGGCAGCGCAGTGGCGTCCGCGTCAGGCCCTTCAGCCCCGCGGCGCTCTGTACAGCATTCAGGGGAAGTGAGCGGCATTTCGGACAGCTCGACATGCACAGCGTTCCTTGCTCGGAGCTCCAATCGCTATCACGCCTTGCGGTCCATGGGCATCCTTCTCCAGCGGGCTTGGGCCGTGCCGGCGTCGAGACTCTAGAGCGATTCGACGCGGTAGGCGCCGCCCGTGCGCAGATCGCTCAGGTAGATCTTGCCGTCCGGACCCAAACTGACGCCCGACAGGGAGCCCTCGGGGAGGCCCGTATCGAGCGAGCCGAGCGCGTGACCCGCGCTGTCGAACCACCAGAGCTTGCTGGTTGCGTTGTCTGTCACTAGGAGGTTATCGCCGGCCAAGGCTACGCCGCTTGGCAACCTGAGCACTCCCGGGGGCACCCACTCTTCGAGCACCGCGCCGTCCATTTGCACGTGCACCGCGATCGGATCGAGTGCCGGTATGTCGGCACCCGCGCTACCCGTGTCGACGGCCAGGCGCACGATGCGCTGATGCCCGGTGTCCGCGATGTAAAGCTTGCGGAGCGCGCGATCGAGCGCCAAGTGACTTGGCACCTCGGGCACACGCAGCAACTCGCCCTCGATGAAGCGTCTGACCTCGCCGTCCGAGTGATCGTCGCCACCGACGACATGGGGCGCCTTGAAATCTGAGCGGTCAATCGCGCCGAGCTGCCCGTTGAATGCGAAGTAGGCATTGTCGAAGTCGTGTGCGATCCCCATGCAGAACGGCGTCTCGTGTAGCATGTCGATGTGAGTGCCGTTTTGGTCGGCCTTGGGAATCGCCCCAAAAATGGCCGGATCGGACGACCACAGCACCGGGCCCGAGTAGTCCTCGGGGTCGTCGTTGTAGTTGTCGGTGCGAGCTTCGCCACAAGTGGCAAGGTTGCCGTTCTCGCCGAACGCGATCGATGTTGGGCGGCGCATGAAATGCCAGGCATTGCCGTCGCGCTTGAGTGCCATGCTCGGCATCGGCGAGGTCGCTTGTGTCACGAGGGCAACCTCGCCGATCAACGCGCTGCAGCCGGTCTGCTGGGTCGGATCGTTATTGCATGCGGCGTTGCTTGGGAAGCGTCGCAGCGTCACCCAGAGCTCCCCGACCCGTTCGGGATCGAAGGCAAGCGCTGTCGCGCTCCAGTTGGTTGGCGGATTGTAGAGCAAGACTAAGCTTGCCGCGCTGACGGGCGTGCTGCTCGCTCCGCCCAGGCCGCTGCCCGCGCCGCCCTGATTGTTCGCTCCCGCATCGTTCCCGCCGCCTGCGGTCTGCGCATTGGAATCGAGAGGAGTCGAACTGCACCCGCATAGCGCGAGCGCGAGCGCGACGGCTTCGACGATGGGGGAGGGTACGGCGGCAGGCACGCAAGAGAAGGTGGAACCGAGTGGGCCGCCTGTAAAGCGCGGTCTGCGCGCGCGATCTGGGATTGGCCGAGGAAAATGCGGCCTGCGCCGGCCTGCGTCAGTCGCCGCCGGTCAGTCGGGCACCCCCGCCCCAGTTCTCGAGCAGATTCCCTAGCGTTTCCTGCTCATGGCGCCCGCTAGCGCGGCAGCGCCGTGGCACGCGACTTGCTCGGTAGGGGTCATGCCACGGGGATGCACTTTGGAATGGCTCCTCGGTGCGCACCGCGCTCGCAGGCTCATTGCTTCTGCAGATCAGCGGTCGTTGTCACGGAGCACGTGACATTCATGCCGACGACCATAGCGGACACACTCGACATGCCCGCCAAATGTGCAGTCTTCCCGTCGGCAGAAGCCGTGAGGGTAAACGAGCTGATGGTTCCGGTGCCGCTAACACCGCTCTGACTGAACGGGCACGTTTGTCCCGCTTGCGCGGTGGCGGTGTTGCCGCTCACGTCGAAGGTGAGCGTGCAAGGGCCCGAGACGACGACGATCGTCGTCGCCGACGTCTTGGTGATCGTGGCCGTTCCGGTGCGCGCTTGCATCAGCATTTGGCCGAGGCAGGTCGCGTTGTCGCTGCCGGAGGTGTAGGCCCAGGTGCCAACGAACTTGTCCGCAGCCGCCGCGGACGAACCGCCCGCAGCGTTGCTGCCACCCGTGCCGTTGCTCCCGCCGCCAGCGCTCGTGTTCGGTGAACTATCGTCGCCACCGCACCCCGCTCCGCCGAGGCCGAGTACCGCGAGCATCGAAAACGACCACAGAACGCGCTGCGAAATCAAAAGCATTAGTTCCTCCGAGGCGGGGCGGCATCCTCTCTCGAAAGCGGTCGCCCCTGCAAGGCTCACGCCGCGCCGCGGCCCTGCGCATGTGAGTCGAACCGCGGGTCTGCTTTCGGTAGCGCGCTTGTTTGGCTGGTTTTTGCGCTTTTCTGCGGCGATCGTGGACGAGTTCGCCTCGCGGCGTAGGCGCTCACGCACCGCGTCACTTAGCCCTCTGGGTAGCGCGCCAAGAGCACCTCTCGCGGACGCGGCACCGTTCGAAACAATCCGCGAGCGTAGAGCATACGTCGCGTCGCTCGCGAAAGATCGCCCGCGCGGTCCTTGGTCGCGGCGGCGAGCAGCACGGCGGCCGCCACGCTCACGTTGAGGCTCTCTACGAAGCCACGCATCGGGATGCGCACGCTCGCGTCGGCAGCGCGCGCGATTTCTTCACGCAATCCGTCGTGTTCATTGCCGAGTAGCAACGCGAG
>JAEUAF010000083.1 GCA_019695485.1 Sorangium sp. | reverse complement strand
ATCACTCAATGATCAGGGCGCTTCCCCGACGTCCAAGCCCACCCGGTCTCACTTCGGGTCAAAGTCTTGGCGATTCGGTGCGCTCGGCGGATTTCCCCGGCGCAGGATGAATCACGAAGATCGCGGCGTATTGACCCCACGCGGCGCCATGCGGTCGATAATAAGTAAGACCGACCTCGACGTCCAAGACCTGTGGTCCGAGTAGCTCGACAGGCCAGCGAATCTCGCGCAGATTCTGGCTCTCCACGGCCCACCCGCTCAGTGTCTCAGACTCATCTTGCTGGATGTCGTTGATCGCATCCTGCAGTGCCGCGAAGGCGGAGATCCCCTGTGTCCCGATGCGCGCTACGGCCTTACGCAAGGCATCGCTCGCGCTCCGCAACTTGGGGCGCCGCTTGCCCCGGGCCGCGCGACTCTGAGTTAGCTCGTTCAGGAGTTCTTGTGCTTCACGCGCGTGTTCCTCGGGGCGGAACAGCGCGTACGTCGTGATCACGGCGGCCATCCCGCCTGCGTTACTGTCGACGACACCCGCCGCGGCCAGGGTCATCCTCGGGTCGAGCAGTAGATATCGAGTCAGCGGGTTCTCCAACTCAGTTCCCAGCCAGCGCGCCGCCCGAGGTTCCCGGTTGCCCGTCGAGGCAGCGACGGCGCCCTCACGGATCATCCCTTCTACCTCCCAGCCTGCCAGGAGCTCGAGCGCCAAGCGATCTGCGAGTTGCATGTCCTCCGCGGCAAACGCCTGGAACAGTGCTGGAGCAAGTCGTTGGTTCAACTCGGCCTGACGCGGCGATGGCGCCAATGGCGCCGCTCCTGCGCTCGTTCGCGCGGCCGCTAGCGACACGTAGAGAGCGTCTCGGAAACCCTTCGGCGACGCACTCACCACGTCTGGACCGTACACACCAAAAACAAAAACTAGGCCGTCGGCAGCCCCGCGGCGCACGAGAAGTTCCGCCACCGAGTCCAACAGGACGCGCTTGGGTCGACGCACTGCGATCTGAATTCGCGCCGCCGCGTCGTCCCCGGATACGGGACAGAATAGCGCGAAGTTCGGCAAGGTGAGCGTTCGGTCCGGCTCACACACGGCGACGCCGAGCTTGCCGCGGTTGACCACGCCCAGCACCGAAACGGCGTCTTTTGGCACTTGGCCGCTGAGACGCTTGCCATTGCCCTCGACCAGCGGCGAAACGTCGAACAAGCGCGCTTCGACGCGACCCGACAAGACCACCACTGCCGCGCGATCGCCGCCATGCGCGGCCCCAACCCCGAGCTCCATTTCGCCCTGCAACGGGATCTCCGACAACAGTCGCTCGAGCTCCGGGGCGGTGTCGTTCAGGAGTTGACGGTCGCTGAGCTTGGGCGAGGCCTGCGTATTCACCGCCGCAATGGCAAGGCGCGGTAGGCTGCTGCCGCAGCGCATCGCGATGAACTTTCGCAGACCTTCGGCGGGATAAGCGCCGTGCTCGACGAAGAACCGCGCCACCTCTGTCGCGGCACAAGCGAGCGCAGGGCTCGGCCGAGCACTCACGGCGACTGAACCGGCTGGCGCGCTCTGACCCAGGCGCGAAGTCAGCTGCTCCGCGAGGAATCGATCCCAAACACTGGACGACTCGGCCGCATTGGCTGTCGTATTCACTTCGGGAGCGAGCTCCCAGCGCGGAACATCGGTGACGAGTAGACCGGCGCGCCGCGTTGGCCCAGCCTTCGGCTCGTTCGAGAGCTCACCACGAGCTGGAAACACGGCGACCGGCTCGCCGGGCGTGGTGTGCCGAGGTCGCTGGCTCGCGACGCATGCCGAGCCGAGAACGGCACCAAGTATTGCCGCGGCGAACTTGTTCGAGGTTTTCAGGTCCACTGTCCCACGCTGAGTCTGGAGCCGAGAGCCTCGCTGCACTGGGCGCATTCCTTGAGCCTATCGCTCTGCGGAAATCGCGCCCATAGGGACTTTTTGCGACGGCTCGGGACCCGGGGACCGCAGAAAGTCGGGCTGGCGTGGTACACCGAGCCCGTTGACCATTCAGTGGTACCCCGGACACATGAAGAAAGCTCGGCGCACCATCGCCGACGCGCTCTCATCGAAGGACGTCGTGCTCGAAGTGCTCGATGCCCGGATGCCGGCCTCGAGTTCGAACCCTGTGTTGAAGGAGCTTCGGCGCGGGAAGCCGTGCATCAAGATCTTGAGCAAGAGCGACCTCGCGGATCCGCGCGTGACGCAGGCGTGGATCACGCACTTCGAAACTCAGACGACGGATCCTGGGGTGGTGGCTGTCGCGCTCTCCCGCGACAACCCGGCCGAGGTCCGCACCCGCATCGCCAAGCTCTGCCACCAGCTCGCTCCCGATCGGTGTTCCCCCTCGAAACGCGTGCGCGCACTGGTCGTCGGCATTCCCAACGTGGGCAAGTCGACCCTGCTCAACGTGCTGATGGGGCGGAAGGTGGCGCGCGTCGGAGACGAGCCGGCCGTCACCAAGAGCGAACAGCTCGTGACGCTGAAGAGCGGCATGACGATCTCGGACAACGCGGGCATTCTCTGGCCACGCATCGGTGAGCGCACCGCGCTCCGACTGGCACTCGGCGGCGCGATGCCCGACTCGGTGCTCGACTACGAGACAGTGGCGCGCTTCGGCGCGGAGTTCTTGCTCGCGCGCTACCCGGCGCTGCTCTGTGCGCGCTTCAAACTCGAGAGCGCGCCGGCGACCCCTGAGGCCCTGCTCGACCTCATTGGTCGCAAGCACGGCTGCCTGCGCAGCGGCGGCGTGGTCGACTCGCACAAGGCCGCGGACATCCTCTTGCACCAGTTTCGCGCCGGCACCTTGGGCCGAATCAGCCTGGAGGCACCGGGCGACGTCGACGAGACGCCGCCTGAGTCTCCCCTCGACGAGCACGCCCTCGACGAGTCGGAAGACGACGCTTAGAGCAGGCCGGCGAGAGAATTGGCTCTGAGTCACGGCAGCCTGGCGACGGTCTCCTCACAGGCGGTGCGGCCAGCAGGTGCCTCGTTGCCAAGAATGACCGTCAGCAGCGTTTTGTAAAACTGTCCCGAATCTGCGTCGCATTTTGCGCGCCAGTCCGCAGGGCACCCATCGGTGTCGCAGGTCTCGACACACGCGCCGTTCAGTTCGTCCGCATGATTCTGAAAGC
>JAEUAF010000744.1 GCA_019695485.1 Sorangium sp. | reverse complement strand
CGCCGATGCAGGCCTCTCCGTCACTTATTGGCGCGGGCGATCGGAGGCGCGGTCCCGACGGCGCCGACTTGCCGCGAGCCCGAGCAGGGTCAAGCTCGCCAGGGCCATACCGGTTCGACCGCGCGTGGGTGGCGAGAACGAGCACTTGGCGGTGGTCTTCGTGCCGTTACCATTCGTCGTGGTCACGCTGCCGTTTCCGTTTACGGTGACGTGAGCGCTGACATCGATGTCGAACGAGAACTCCGTCGCGAGTTGGTCGGCGCAGGCCTGTAGGTCACTGACCTCGAGGAACTGCCCATCGCAGAACAGCGCGCCGCCCTTGTCTTGGCAGGTCGTGTTGCACGTGTTCACGGTTTCGGTCTGGCAGCTCGTGTAGTTGTCGGTCTGGCAACTTAGCACGCAGTCTCGATTCACCTCTTCCGTGCACTCATTCTGGACCAAGCTCATGCACTTGGTGGTGCAATCGGTGGTTTGGTCCGTCGTGCTACAGCTGTCGCAGCGCGCATTGCAGTCGTGCGAGCAGTTCTGGTGGCAACGCCCCGCGTCGCCGCCGAATTTGCCCTTGGATACCGCGTCCGCGCTGCAATTATTCGTGCACTCGTCGGTGCAGACCTCATGTGAGCTTTTGGTGGTGATGGAGTCACACTGCTTGGTGCAGGAATCGGTGTGCGTCTGTGTGCAGGTCGTGACGTCCGACAGCGTACAGCTCGCGCTGCACTGGCTGAAGGTCTTTTGGGCGCAGACCTGCTCCACCGAGGTGACCGAGCATGTGGTCATGCACTCTTGAATGGGCTTGAATTCGCAAGCAGAGGACGCGCTCAGGAATACTCCGCCGCAGCGGTCGAGCGCCTTCGCGTGTGCTGTGCCCGAGAGCGAGAGCCCCCACAACAAAGCAGCCGCCGTCAAAGCGGGCATGGTTCGAACACTCATGTGAGACTCCCTCGGATTGGATAGGTGGCCGTAAGGCCGTTCGCAGAATTCTGCTTGCACGTTGCAGCTTGCGTACCAGCGTGTTCGGCAGCGCTGCGGGCACCGGGCCATTCGAGAGTTGGGAGTGAGAATCACGCCTTGAAACTAGGATTTGCCTTGAAGTCTCGTATTCGAGGTTCGCGCAGCACCGTTTCTTCGGGAGTGCCGGCGTGGAATGCCGCGCAGCCTCGCCACGATCGGGGCCGACTGTCTGAGGCAGAAAGGTCGCGCTGCGCTAGGTTGGCAAGCGCCGAACCACGACGAAGCCGCGCGCTGGCAACTTGAGCTTCAACCTGCCCTCGCTGGCCACGATCGGCTCCCGCTCGTTGGAAACGCCGTCGCCGCCATAGCACGCGGCATCGCTCGTGAAGATCTCCCGCCATTGGCCGTCTAGCAGCTTGTCGGATGCGAGCTCATAGCCGTCTGGCCAACCGTGATCGCTCAGGGTGGCAATCACGAGGTAGTTCTCGGGACCCTTCCAGCGGCGAAACGCGATGATTCGATCGGCGTTGTGCGTATACACGATCTCTATATTCGGCGCCGCGCACGCATGATGGCGCTGCCGGAGGCGGATCAGGTCTCGATAGAAGCGAAACAGGTAGCGGCCAGCGCCGACGCGCTCTGCCTGCAGGTCCTCGCGATGCTCGAGAAAGTTGTCGAACTTGAAATCCTTGGAGGCACCGATCTCTTCGCCCATCAAGAACATGGGCGTGCCTGCCGAGAGTAGCGCGAGCCCAGCGGCGAAGCGGCAGCGCGACTCGGCGAATTTGCGGAGCTCACCGGTCGGGGCAGCGGCACCACGCGGCGCAGCAATCGCTGCCATCAAGGTGCGTTGCGAGTGCTCTGAGTTGCCCGCCTCGTCGTGAGACTCGTGATACACGACGGTCTTGCGCCCGGTGGCGGCCAGCGCGCCTGCAAACAAGTCCATCGCCAATTCGCCATTGCCGCCGCGGCCCGCAGTGACCAGCAAATTGGCACACTCGGCGCCGCGCCCGGTGTCGCCGCTCAGATGGTGATAGAAATTCGAGTACCACGTCGCGTCGAAGCCCAAGCCCGCACCGTCTGGGTGCTCTGTTACGAGCACCCAGTCCGAGTGATCTTCGCAGGTCAGTATGGTTGCCGGTCGCACCATGCGCAGTGTTCGGCTGAGCTCGCGTAGGAATTTGGCTCCCGCAAGGTTCGCCTCGGGAACCGAGCGGCCATCGGCGTGCAGCGAATTGTAGGCGTGCATCGAGGTCGTCTGATCCACTCGAAAGCCGTCTACGTGAAATTCGGTGACTAGCGCCACGGCGCTGCTGATGAACAGCGTGCGCACCATCTGCTCGTGGAACCGCGGCGCCCAGCCGCTCGATAGGTTGTCCACGTAACCGCCATCTGGGCTCTGATAATCGGAGGTCTTGCCCTGGTACCAGTAGTAGATGTTGTTTTCCTCGCGATCGGAGTCGTAGTGCCACTGAGCGCGATCGCCATCTGGCACGTAGTGGTTGTAGACCACGTCGACGATCACCGCGATCCCGCGCTGATGACAGGCTCGTACGAAGCGCCGAAATTGGTCGCGGCCGCCAGCGCTCGACTCGATCGCGAAGTGGTGCGAGTTGCCGTAGCCCCAGGTCTTGGTTCCGTTGGACTCCATGATTGGCAGGAGCTCGACGGCATTGATGCCGAGCTCTACCAAATATGGGATCAGGCTGATCGCGTCCTCGAAATTGCCGGGTCGGACTTGGCCATAGCCGAGCGACCCGATGTGCAATTCGTAGATGACCAGGTCGTCAATGCGGGACGGCAGCGGCGTTGCGTGGCAGAACTCGCTTTGCCAGAACTCTTCCTCCGAAATTGCCTGTGCGCTGGGTCCGGAGTGGCGCTTGTCGGCGTAAACCACGTCGAAGTCCAGGACCAACGAGCAGCTTACGACGCCATCCAGTTCGCGTGGGCTCTTCTGAAAAGGCTCGCCGCGCGGGTTCTCGTCGCCGGTCCCAAGCTGCGAGCGGGAGTAAAGATCGGTGCGATATGCGAACTCGCCGCCTTCCTTCTGAATCTTGTACATGTACGGCGCACCGACGAAGTCACTGAAGCGACCCAAGCGCGGGTCGTCCTCCGGGTCCACCTTCCAGACGCCATCCTGCATACGGTGCAGGGTGAACGTCGGTCGTGAGAGGTCGATACCGCTGCCGTCGTTTGCGATGTAGCCATTCTCGAGGCTGCCGAACACGACCTCGACACTTTGCGCGTTTGGTGCCCAGACGGCGAAACTGATGCCAGGGGGGCCGCCATCGGCCGCGAAGTACTTCTGCGCGCCGAGTCGACGCAGGTGAGTCAGATAGTAGCGTTGCTCGCGGGGCGTGTGGCGCTCGAGCGTGAAGCGTCGGAAGAGCAGATCGTGCTCTGGTCCGGGTTGCTCGGTGAACACGCCGTTTCTGTCGAGGCCGAGTGGGCCGTCGAGCACGACTTCCCACCGAAATTCTTTTCCGAAGTCTGCGTCGCCGAGCGGTACCTCGGCTTCATAGGTAATCGCGCCATCGCGCCCGGTGGTCTGTTGCATGGGGCGCTCCGACCAAATCGGGCTGTGACGTCCGTGGTTGTCCCAAGTCCCGCGTAGCCGCGCGTGCTCGAAAATCGCGTGGCGAAGCCCCGTATCGTAGACAAATTTCATACTACTCCACGCTCGTGATTCGCCCGATTTCGGCGGGCTTCCGTCGGAAGTCCGTGTTCACGCAAGTCCGAAGCTCGGTCAGGCGTGTGCAAACTGCATGCCGCACGAGCACGCGGCCGCGGACGATATGGCACTGCGTGGAGGAGCCCATTCACTCCGAGAGAGCGAGTAGTGTGAGCGTGCGTTGCACCGCATTTGTGCCCCACTCGTGACGCCGATGATGGGGATTCGCGTTTCAACCGGCGGCGGGTGCTTCTCGAAACCGAGCGCCAGGGTCGGCTCCTTGGCGTGAGTGAGCGCCAGGGCGCCGCCTTCAGTGCTCGCTGGCCAGCGCTTTTCGCGAACCCGTGAGCAGAGCGACGAGCACTGCCATCAGGCGCGCCGGTTCGACGGGCTTGGCGACGTGCGCTTGGAAGCCTGCGGCCAGAGCCAGCCGCTGATCCTCACGACGGGCATAGGCGGTCAGCGCGACGGCGGGCACATGGGGGCCCGTCTCCCTCTGTCGAATCGTTTGGATGAGATGGTAGCCGTCTGCATCGGGCAGCCCAATATCGCTGACGATGAGGGCAGGTTTGCGCTGCTCGTAGAGCTCGAGCGCCTCCTTCGCCGAGAAGGCCTGGCGCGCGTGGCCATTTTGCGCCTCGATCAATACGACCAGCAGGTCGCTCGCGTCGACGTCGTCTTCCACGATCAGGACATCGACTCCAGCTAGGGCGCCACCGTGCAAAGCAGGCGTCGCATACGAAGCGCTCGGCGGAGCCCGTTCCGACTCCCGTTTGCTCGAGTTGGCAGCTTGTTCGTCCGGCAGCACCAACGTGAACGTGGCACCCTGACCCTCGCCCGCGCTTTCCGCGCGGATGCTGCCCTCATGGGCTTCCAGGATACTGCGCGCGAGCGCGAGGCCGAGACCGAGGCCCGAGTGTACGCGCGCTGCCGTCAAATTCTGCTGTCGGAATCGCTCGAAAACGTGAGGCAAGAACGCCGCCGAAATTCCGATGCCGGAGTCGCGGACTTCAATTTCGATGGAGTTAGCGCACTGGCGGACGCTGACTACGACCTTGCCGTCCGGGGGCGTGAATTTGATCGCGTTGCTGAGCACGTTCCAGACAGCTTGCTGAAGGCGATCGGGGTCGCCCAAGACTCGAACGGGTGGCCCGCTCGCCAACTCGACTTGCAGCGATTTGGCGTCTGCTGCTGGCTTTACGGAGTCGATCGCGGATTGGATGACCGTCTCCACGCTGACCGGCACGAGTTCGAGGTGCAGCTTGCCGGACACGACCCGTGAAATGTCCAGGATGTCCTCGATGAGTTGGACCTGGATCTTCGCGTTGCGCTCGATGACCGTGAGTCCGCGCTTCAAGGTCGCAGGGTCGACGTCCGACTTTCCGAGTAACCTCGCCCAACCGAGCAGCGCATTGAGCGGCGTGCGAAGCTCGTGCGACACCGTCGCGAGGAATACGTCTTTTGCGCGATTAGCCTGTTCTGCGGCTTCCAGCGCCTTGCGGTTCGCGAGTTCGCTGCGCTTCACGTCGTCGTGCAGCCGCTTGGCGCGCACCAACGTTGCGACGCGTGCCACGAGCTCCGACGGGTCGAACGCCTTCACGACGAAGTCGTTGGCGCCCGCCGCCAGCCCCTCCAAAACGTCCGCCCGCCCGCCGGTCGAGGTGAAAATCAGAATGGGTAAGCTTCCCTCGTCGTGGGATAGGCGCAAAAAGTGGCACACCTCCGGCCCTGACATCTCGGGCATGTGCAGGTCGAGCACCAATACGTCCGGCAGGTTTCCCTGGGAGATGCGCTCGATTGCGCTCGCGCCGTCAGCAAACACGTCTACGTCGTGATGCGGCTCGAGCACCCGCTTGGCGAGCTCGGTTTCGAGAGGGCTGTCGTCCACCACCCAAACCAGCGCGCGCTTACCTGAGGTCTGCTGATTGTCGGTCGCTGGACGAGGCCATGTCTGCGCGCCGCGAGTCATCTCGTTGCGAGCCTACTATAAGCACGCGAATGCACCACTCGCCATTTTGCTCATGCTTGGTTTCGTGATGAGATTACAAAAACGCCCCACCGCGTGCGTCTGCTCGTCACATGGCGAACGTCGCATTGCTTGACCCATGAGTACCCATTGCGTAGCGTTCGTTCACCTCGACAACGTCAATGTCTTCGATCCTAGTGGTAGACGATAGCAAGGTGATGCGAGACATGGTCGTCGCTTGTTTGCGTGGTATTCCCGGCGTGGAATTTGCGCATGCATCGAGCGGCCTCGAGGCCATCGAGCGACTTTCTCTCGCTAAATTCGAGCTGATGGTGCTCGATCTCAACATGCCCGATATCGGCGGGCTCGAGGTGTTGGAGTTCGTGCGCGGTCAGGACTTGCTGAGCAAACTCCCCATATTGGTGGTGACGACGCGAGGCGACGAGGCTTCGCGGGCCCATGTTCTCGCGGCCGGCGCCTCGGGATTTTTGGCCAAGCCCTTCACGCCGGACGCAATCATCGCCGAGGTGGAGGCGCTGCTATTGCGTGGCACGGGGCCCGCCTCATGAGCGAGGGCGCGGACCTGACGGAGTTCGTCGCCGCCTACTTGGTCGAGACGGAAGAACACCTCGGTGTTGCCAATAGTCAACTCCTGGCAATTGAGGCGTCGCTCCGAAAGGGAGAAAGTAACCCGCGAGCGCTACGCGAAACGTTCCGCGCCCTGCACACCATCAAGGGGCTATCTTCGATGGTTGGGGTCGAGCCTGTGGTCGAGATAGCCCACCGCATGGAAACCTTCCTCCGCGACTTCGACCGCGAAGGATCGCCCCTGCCGACGCGCGCCGTCGACGTTTTGTTGCGCGGAGTGCGCGCGATCGGGCAGCGCATCGCGTCGCTCGGCAGCGGCACGGCCGTGGCACCGCCGCCGCAGGAGCTAATCACGGAATTCGACACGCTCGGGGCGCCGCTCCCTCAGGACCAGAAGCCGCTGCTGGATTTGGATCTGGAGCCCGAGCTGCTTGCCAAGCTTGCCCCGTTCGAGCTCGCCCAGCTGCGAACGGCCTCGGAGAAGGCGTGCCGCGCGCTGCGCGTCGATTTCTTGCCCTCGCCCGCACGCGCCGCGGAAGGTTTCACCATCAATTCGGTGCGTGAGCGTCTGGCGGGGCTCGGCGAGGTCGTGAAGGCCCTGCCGCTCGCGGTGCCGGTCAGTACCGAGGCGCCCGGCGGGCTCGCGTTTGCCTTGCTGTTGGTCAGTGACGCAGCGGATGACGTCATCGCGCAGGCGGTCGGGATCGCGCCGAACGCCGTGAAATCTCTGCTCGCGCGCTCTCTCGCCGTCGGCGTCGACCCTAGTGAGCGAGCGTTGCCTCCCGAGCTCGTCGAAGACGAGCGCCCCGGCCCGCGTCAGGCCGTGGTTCGTGTGGACGTGCGTCGGCTGGATGACGCCATGGAGCGACTGTCGGCCCTCATCGTCACGCGTTTTCGTCTGGCTCGGGCGATCGCCGAGCTTGGTGCCGATGGTGCCGACACCCGCGCCATTCAACAAGTGATGAGTGACAGCGCTCGCGAGCTGCGAGATTTGCGAGCCGCGATCGTTGCCGTGCGGATGGTGCCCGTGGCGGAGCTGCTCGAGCGAATTCCGCTGCTGGTACGGGGCCTGTGCCGACACACGGAGCGCGCGGTGAAACTGGAGCTCGAGGCTGGGAATGCCGAGCTCGACAAAGCCGTTTCGGAGCGCTTGTTCCCGGTCATTGTTCATCTCGTGCGCAACGCGGTGGACCACGCCATCGAGTCACCCGACGAGCGCGTGCGACGCGGCAAGCCTCGAGAGGGGCTGTTGCGCGTCAGCTGCAGCTCGCGTTCGAATACCCGGCTCGAGCTCAGCATTTCCGACGATGGTCGCGGCATCGATCGCGAAGCCGTGGCTCGAAAAGCTGGTCGTCCGACGCCGGCGAGCGACCAGGCGTTGCTCGACTTGTTGTGCATCCCAGGGCTCTCCACGCGCTCGACGGTCACCACCACGAGCGGGCGCGGGATGGGTATGGAAATCGTCAAGCGCATCGTGATCGACGATCTCGGTGGCGAGTTGGAGCTGGTGAGCACGTTTGGCGTGGGGACCCGTTTCCTATTGCGTGTCCCGCTTACGATTTCCATCGTCGACGCTTTCTCGTTCGAGTGCGAAGGGCAGCGCTTCGTGGTGCCGGTGTCGACGGTGGAAGAAATCGTCGAGATCGACGCCGCGCTCGTCTCCTATTCGCCCATGCCCCGCGGCGATCAGCCGCGCGTCGGGATCATCGCGCGGCGCGGCAAAGCCATCCCACTGCTGATGCTGAGTGAGCTGTTTCAGCTGGGGCCGCCACGGTCCGTAACGGCAAAGGCCATCGTGGTGCGCCGCGCCGGCCAGCCTCTCGCGTTTGGAGTCGACCGCATGTTGGGACAGCAAGAGGTCGTGATTCGCCCGATCGACGACGCCCTGATCCGATCGCCTGGCGTCACCGGCGCGACCGACCTCGGTGACGGAAAGCCGACGTTGGTCCTCGATCTGTCGCAGATTGGCGCGGCCTACGCTGCGCTGGAAGTCGCGGCGGCGGAGTAGCCACGATGAGCGACCTTCACGTGGTATTCGAAGTGGCTGGCGCGAGTTACGCGCTAGCGGTCGAGTGCGTCCGCCAAATGGATTCGTTCAGCGGCGCGACCCGCGTGCCGGGAGCAATGGCTCACGTCGAGGGTATCGTCTCGGTACGGGGCAGGGTCGTGCCCGTCATCGACCTGCGAACGCTGTTTGGTCACGAATGTGTCCCTCCCACGCTCGATACGCGCATCGTGGTCGTCGAGCGAGGGGCGCGGGTCGTGGCCCTGCGCGTCGATCGCGCGCGCGAGGTCATGAAACTCGACCCAGAGCAGATGCAGGCCGCACCCGACGCCGCCGCGCTACCGGCACGCGGATTCGTGCGCGCCGTTTGGCTGGTTGGGGCGCGCCTGCTGCAAGTGATCGACCTTCCGAAGGTGCTTGGCGAGGACGAAAACTCTCATGAAAACTACCGACACGGGTTCTTCGACGACGGCGCTCGGGACCGACGCGCGCTCCCAGGCTGAGCTCACGCTCACGTCGCGGCTACCGAACGGCGCCGACGCGCCTGCCATTCAGGCGACGCTGCGGCGACTGGCTGCGGCTGGCAGCCTGCGTGCTGCGCAGGTCGAGCAAGTGCAGGGCAGCGTGAGCGCCGCCGCGGTCTGCGGTGAAAAGACCGCCGCGCTGGTGTCGCGGCTCGCGAACGGACAGCATCAGATCGACACGCTTGCCCGCTCGGTGCAAAAGAGTGTCGAAGAAGGTTCGACGTCCTTGCAGCAAGTTGCGTCGGGCGCGGAATCAGTCTCGAAGGCGGCGCGCGAGGTCGCTGAGTCCTCCGAGAACATGGCAGCCACCGTGGAACAGGCGGTGCGGTCGGTTCGAGGTGTGAGCGGGAACGCCCGAGATCTGAGCGCTGCCGCAGAGGAGCTACTCGCCACTAGCAGCGAGATGGCGGCGGGCCTCGCCAGTTTGTCGGCGCGGGGAGAAGCTTCGGCGTCGACGATCGCGCAAGTCGGCGCCACCGCCGAGCAGATGGCCAAGGGCATCGAACGGCTCGCCGCCGATGCGCGCGAGGTGCGCGAGCGCATCACGGCGGTGGCCACCAGCACCTCCGCAATCGACAAGGGGGCGTCCGACGTAGCGACGCAGGCCCAGGAGCTGGCCGCGTCGGTCAACGAGACCGCCGCAACGGCGGAGGAGATGGCGCGTTCGGTGAGCAACGTCGCCGAGCATTCGAAGGCGCTCGAGGTAGCAAGCGCCGAGAATGCGTCGAGCCTGATCGAGATCGCGGCCTCCGTAGAAGAGGTCGCGGCGACTTCGGAGAAGACAGCGCGTCTCGTGGAGGGCCACGCGACCACGATCGAGGAGCTCGCGAAATCCGCGCAGTCCGTCACGCGCAGCATCGACGAAATCAGAAGGCTCTCCGAAGGGAGCGCTGCCGCCGCCGTCCAGCTGGAAACCTCGACTCAGCGCATTGCTAGAATCAGTGACACGGCGCGCAGCGCGGGCGAGCGCGCCACGAACCTTGCGCGCGAGGGCGGTGTGACCGTAGGAAAGTCGATCGACGGTTTGTCCAGGTTGCGCGGCTCGCTCACGGCCTCAGCCGTAGTCATGAAGGATATGGGCAAACGCGTCGAAGAGATTGGCGACTTCGTGCAGACCATCAATTTGATCGCCGATCGTACCAACCTGCTCTCGCTGAACGCCAGCATCGAAGCGGCGCGCGCCGGCGAACATGGTCGCGGCTTCGCCGTCGTTGCGGAAGAAATCCGTGCTCTCGCGGACCGCGCCGCCACGGCCAGCGCCGACATCGCCAAGGTGATCCGCGTGCTGCAAAGCACCGCGCGAGATGCGCTCAGTACCACCGCCGATGGCGAACGCATCGCCAACGAGGGCACTAGCTTGGCCTCCGAAGCTCAGGGAGCACTCTCGGCCATCGTTTCGAGTGTCCAGGAGCTCGGGAGTTCCGTGCGCGAGGTGTCGCTTGGCGCCAACGAGCAGGCAGACGCCGCCAAGCAGCTTTCGCAGGGCGCGGATCGCGTGCGGGAGCAGGCGCGGCTCATCTTCGCGGCAGCGGAGGAGCAAACCAAGGCCACCCAGGATCTTTCGCGCGGCGCCGGGGAGATGCGCCAAATGGCGAAACAGACCACGCTCGCCTCCGCGGATCAGGCGCGGGCCCTGCGCGACGTGGTGCGCGCGAACGAGCAGCTGGCGACCAAGGCCAAACAAGTTGCGGTGGCCATGGTCGAGCAGGCGAGCGGCGCGGCTGAGCTCTCCAAGGTCGCCGCACAAATGCGAGCCCTGACCCAGGCGGCGAGCTCCTCGATGAACGAGCAGAGCAGCTCGGTCAAAGCCATCGTGGCTCAATCGCAAGAGGTGAAGAGCGCGGCCGAGCGAACCAGCACTGGGCTTATCGAGCAAGCCAAGGGAGCGCAGGAGATCGCGCGTAGCATGGACGGGGCGCGCAAAGACGCGGCGCAGAACGCGCGCGCCCTCGGCGAGCAGACACGCGCCGGGAAGGATCTCGAGAGTGCGGCGCGGCAATGTGCGGCGCTTTCACTCGAAATCACGCGCGCGACCTCGGAGCAAACCAAGGCCATGCTGTCACTCGGCAAGGACGCGGACGACGTGCGTCGCCTCGCCAAGCAGGCGTCGCGCTCGACTAGTGAGCAAGGCGCTCTGCTAGCGGCGCTGGCCGATGCAGCGGGTGTGCAGACCGCGTCTCTGGATAGCTTGAACGGCACGCTCGTAGAGCGGGCCAATTTTAGCGACGAAATTGCGAAGGCCGTCGAGGAAGTGCGGGCGCGCCTGCGTGATGCCAGCGGCGGGATTTCGGACCAATCGCGAGACACGACGGCGTTCGCCGCGGAACTCGAGGGTATCGCGCGGCAGTTCGACATGCTGCGTACGCTGAGCCTCGATTCAGAGGGACGAAACGTTGAGTCATGAGCAACGGCCCCGTCGCCCCGTCCGCGCGTGAACAGGAGCACGCGGCGCGACTCCAAAGTGTCGCGAGCGGAGCGCTCGGCACGCAGGCTTTGCTCGAAGAGCTCTTGGAGCCGAGTTGGACACTGCGCCGGGCGGTGGTGGCGGTGCTGGCCAGCCGTGGCCAAGACGTGATCCCCGAACTCAGTGAGGCTCTGCGCTGCGCGCGCGACAACGAAGCGCGTCTCGCGGGCATCGTCGACGCGCTGGTCGCTTCGTGTGGAAATGTGGAAGCGGCGCTGTTGCCGCTCACGGCTGACGCGAATCCGGCGGTCGTCTGCGATGCCATCCACGTGCTCGGACGCCGCAGTAGTGAAGCTGCGCTCCCAACGCTGAAGGTTCTGGTCTCGCATGTCGACGACAACATCGCGCTTGCTGCGATCGAGGCCTTGGGAAGCTTCGGCGGCGCCGAAGTGGTCGATACCTTGTTGTCGGTGGTCGGGGGCGAGAACTTCTTTCGCACATTCCCGGCGGTCGACGCTCTCGGCCGCACCGGAGATCCGCGCGCGGTGCCAGCGCTGCTGCCGTTGCTCGGCAATGGCCTCTATGCGCCGGAGGCGGCGCGCGCACTCGGTCGTTTGGGCGACCTCTCGGCGACGAGGCCGCTCGTCGAATGGCTCGCGCGCTCGAGTGAGGCATTCGCTCGCGTCGCAGCCGGGGCGCTGGTTGCGATTCACGCCCGTGCTCTCGAGCGATTTGGCACGGGTCTGGCGGTCGAACAGGCGCTGCTCCGCCACCCGCAGCTCGACGCCTTGCGGCGCCGTTTGACTGCCAGTGTGGTTCGCGCGGATGCGACCGAAAAGTTGGCGCTGAGCCAGCTGCTCGGTTGGATTGGCGAGGCGGAAACGGCGCCCACGTTGATTGGGCTGCTCGACGCAGCGGAACCCATAGCGCGCGCCGCAGCGGCGGGTCTGTCGCGGCTCGGCGCCTTGGCGGAGCCAGCGATGCTGCTCGCCTTGCAACAGGAGGACGTCACGCACCGTCGCGCTTTGATTCCGCTGCTGGGCGGCCGGGTGGCGGCGCGCGAGGCGCTTTCGAGCTGTCTTCGCGACGCGGACGCGACCGTGCGCGCTCTGGCCTGTGATGCGCTGGCGAAGATCGGCGATCCGCGTAGCGTAGAGCCGATCTTTCGGTTGCTCGGGGACGCAGATTTGCGCGTGGCCCAAGCCGCGCTGTCGGCGATTCAGTCGCTCGGCAGCGACACTACCGAGCGCCTCACGTTGGCCGCCACGCGTGCGAGCTCCGCCGCCGTGAGGCGCGCCGCTTTTCGCATCGTCGGCTACTTTGGCTACGACGCGGCCTTCTCGCGAGTCGTGGACGGAGTCCTCGATTCTGATGACGCCGTGCGCGACGCGGCGACTGCGGCGCTCGCGACGCTGTAAACGCCAGCAGCACGCGAGCTTGCTCTGACCATGAGCGGCCATGCTTCGGCGCGCGCTCGAGCTACCGCCTGCCGCACGCTGGGTCAGTTTCCGACACACCCGGAGATCAACGTGCGCCTTCGCGAGGCGCTCTCGGACGTGGATCCCTGGGTGCGCTACTACGCCTGCCAGGCGCTCGGTCGCATCCGCGACGAGTTCTCGACTTCCGCTATCGTCGCGCTCTTGAGGGACAACTCGGGTCAGGTGCAAGTGGCGGCCCTCGAAGCACTGGCCCGCCTTTCAGGCCCAGAGCCGCTCCAGGCTCTGACTCTGGCATCCGCCTCGGAGGACCCCGACATCCAGCGCGCCGCCCTGGTCGCGCTCGGCATTTCCAAACGACACGAAGCCAGACCTATCCTCCAACGTGCGCTTGGCGCGGGAGAGCCCGCGACGCGGCTCGTCGCGTTGTCTGCGCTCGCAGAGCTCGGCTTCTCCGACGACTTGCGACCGCTGATCGGGCTCACTCGCGATCCGGACGCGGCAGTCAGGATCGCCGCGCTTGGTTTCTTGTCCAGCGAGGTCGGCCAAGCGGCTTCGAGCGCGCTGCTCGATCTGCTCGACCACGAGCCGACTCGCGATGATTTGGTTGTTGCCCTGGCGCGACCGATCGCCGGGCGCGCCGATACGATTTTGGCTGCTCTCCAGAGCGCGATGGAGCCGCTCGCGGTGGCCCTGGTTGCCGCGCTTTCGCGGATGAATTCCGTGGAGGCAGCGCGCGCCTTGGAGAGCGCCCTGCTGTCGCCGAACGACGCCTCTCGACGCGCCGCCGCCGCGGCCCTGTCGGCGCGGGGCGAGCTTGCCGAAAAGCCGCTGCTCGAGCGCGCGGCGCTCACGGATCGGGACCCCGAAGTTCGACGTCTCGCCGCGGCTGTGTTCACGCAATGAATGCGACCTTGCCGCTCTCCCCGCAGGTCTTTGCTATCCTGAGTGGACTAATCGAAGAGCGCACCGGAATTCGCTATTCCGAGGCGGACCGCGAGCTGTTGGCAGAGAGAGTGTCACCGCGCGCCATCGAGCGCGGCTTCGACTCGCTGCTCGACTACTACTATTGTCTGCGTTACGACGCCGACGCCGGCGCGGAATTGGCTCTGCTCGTGGATTCTTTGGTGGTCAACGAGACCTACTTCTTTCGGGAAGCCGACGCCTTGCGAGTCGTCAGAGACCTGGTTTTGGCTCCGCAAATCGAGGCCGGTCGGCGCCCCCGCCTGTGGTCCGCGGCCTGCTCGACCGGGGAAGAGCCGTTGACGCAGGCCATGTTGCTCGATGCAGAGGGGCTGCTCACGCGGACGGAACTCGTGGCCAGTGATATTAGCGCGCGCGCGTTAGAGCGCGCGCGCCGTGGATTTTACCGAGGGCGCGCCCTGCGTGCGCTGCCTGATGGCGTGATTGGCCGTTGGCTGTTCCCGGAGGACGACGGTGTGCGCGCGGCTTCGCGGCTGCTCCAAGCCGTGGACTATCGGCGCGTCAATCTATTGGATTGCGCGGCGGTGGAGGCTCTCGGCACGTTCGACGTGATCCTTTGCCGCAACGCGCTGATCTACTTCGGAGACGAGCGAATCAAGCGCGTGGTCGCCACGCTGAGCGCTCGGCTCGCGCCGAATGGCTGCCTCGTGATCGGCGTCGCGGAATCGCTGCTCCGCTTCGACACGGCGCTCGCTTGCCAAGAACACCGGGGCGTGTTCGTCTACCGAAAGACCGAGCCGTGAATCGCAAGTTGCGCGTGCTGATCGTGGATGACTCGGCTTTTTCCCGCAAAGTGCTGCGCGAGATCCTCAATCTTGACTCGCGCATCGAAGTTGTCGATACGGCGCGAGACGGCGTCGATGCCCTGGAGAAGATCAGCGCGCTCGCGCCGGACGTGATTACCCTGGACTTGGTCATGCCAAATCTGGACGGAATCGGCGTCCTCGCGGCGCTGCCGGCCGAGATGCGCACTCGCGTGGTGGTCGTCAGCTTCGCGGCGACCCAGAGTGACCTTGGGCTCTCTGCGTTGGCCGCGGGGGCATTCGATCTGGTGCAGAAGCCGACGGGCTTGGCGACCGCGCGGCTTCACGAGTTGAGCGGCGAGCTGCTCGCGAAGGTAGTCGCCGCTGGCAGCGCGCGGGCCCACGCTCCCGAAGCGCCGCCGAAGGCAGCGAAAATGCTCGCCGCGCCAGCGCGCTCTGACCGTATCGTCGTGGTCGGCACTTCCACCGGCGGGCCGCCGGCATTGTCTCGCTTGCTTGGCGCGTTTCCCGCGGAGTTTCCGGCGCCGATCGCGATCGTCTTGCACATCCCTGCCGGCTATACGGGGCCACTCGCCGAGCGTTTGGACAGCGAGTCTGCGCTCGAGGTGTGCGAGGCGAGCGACGGCATGTCGTTACGCCCGGGTCGCGCAATCCTGGCACGGGCCGGGCTTCATATGCGGGTACAAGGCAGTCCGCCGACGAGCGTGGTCCGGCTCGACTTTGCGCCGCACGCGAGCGTGCATCGCCCTTCGGTCGACGCCCTGTTCGAGAGCGCGGCCGACACCTGGGGAAAGCGTGTCGTCGCGGTGGTTCTGACTGGTATGGGTGACGATGGGCTGCGCGGTGCGCGCAGCGTCCACGCTGCCGGGGGCATCGTCCTCGCGGAGAGCGAGTGGAGCTGCGTGGTTTACGGCATGCCGCGCGTCGTGGTGCAAGCCGGTCTCGCTACGGCAGAGGTTCCGCTCTCGGAGATGGGGCACGAAATTCAGAAGTGGCTCTAGGCCGCGACGAGCGGAACTTCTCGCACTCACTCGACGAAGACGTAGCCCTCACTCGCGTGGACGGCCCAGTTTCCGTCCCCGCTAAGCTCGAGCACCTGCCTATGATGTTTGAGCAAACTGTGTCGATGCGCGACGCTCACCAAGGTCGCCTTCGACGCGAGCAGCTGGGCATACAGGCGCGCTTCGTTGTCGCTGTCGAGGGCGCTCGTTGCTTCATCCAGGATGACATAGCGTGGCTCGGCGAGTAGGACCCGTGCAATGGCGAGTCGCTGTTGCTCGCCGACCGAGAGCACCTTTGCGAAGTCCATCTCGACGTCGAACCCGCCGCAGCGCTCCGCGATGTCGGGCAAATTGACCAGGCCGAGCACGCGCGACAGTTCCTCATCCGAGACATCGTCACGCGCGCTCGGGTAAAGCAGCTGCTGGCGCAGCGTGCCTATGATCATGTAAGGGCGTTGCGGCAGGAACAGCATGTCTTCGAGTTTTGGGTGCAAGATGCGCCCGGAGCCCGAATTCCAGAGGCCGGCCACGGCGCGAAGCAGGGAGCTCTTACCGCCGCCGCTCGCACCGACGATCAGGAGTCCATTGCCCGCTTCCACGCTGAGCGAGACGTCGCGCGCCAGTGTCCTTTTGTAGTTCGGGGTCTGCAGCGTCATGCCCTCGATCTCTAGCTGGGCGCTGACCTCGCGCTGGATCGTCGGCCGCTCGTCCGTCGTCGGACTCGCGGGCGCCAAGGCTCGCGAGAACGTGTGCAAACGCTCGATGCCGGCAGCAAAAGCGCTCAGCGCTTCGAAGTTGTCCACGAACACGTTGAGCGCCGCGAGCATGGCCGCGAAAGCGCCCGTAGCTTGCACCACGCGCCCGACTTCGAGTTCACCGGAAATGACGCGCGGGCCGATGATGATACTCGGGACGACCAGCGTCATGAAGCTGTAGCCGTATTGAAACAAATTGAGCCCGAGTGTCGTGCGAAGGAGCTTCTTGTAGTTGCGGAAAAGAGCGTCGAAGCGACTCTTCACCTGCACAGTCTCTTGCTCTTCCCCGCGGTAGAACGCGATGGCCTCGGCGTTCTCGCGAATGCGGATCAGGCCGAAGCGAAAGTCGGCTTCTTGCCGCAGTTGCTGGAAATTGAGCGTAATCATCGGCTTTCCGAAGACTCCGAAGGTGACCGCGGAGCCCAGAAACGCATAGGCGATGAGGAACAGCACCAGCGTCTTCGAGATCGCCCACAAGATGCCACTGAATGCTACGAGCTGCATCAAGGCGCCGATTATTTCGAGCAAGAACGTGAGCGACTTCTGGGTAAACGTGCTGATGTCGTTCGAAATACGCTGGTCCGGGTTGTCGATGGCTGCGTTCCAGGTAAGTTCGTAAAACGCGCGGTCGCGCATGTAGCGGGAGAGAAAGTGGTGGGTCAGCCAACGACGCCAAGCCACGCCGAGACGGTCGCGCACGAAGTAATGAAAGGCGTAGATCGGCACGGCGAGCGCCACCACCGCGCCGAACACGCGCATCGAGTGCCAAAACCTCGCCTGATCCTTGGCGGCGAGAGCGGACGTGAACTCGCCCGATTGTTGGTTGAACAGCACCGTAAACTCGGTGCGGCCTATCAAGAGCGCCACCAGCACGACCAGCAGCCCGCGGGCGACCCACTTCTCGTCTTGAAACCAATACGGGCGCGCGATTGCCCAAAAACGGTGCCACAGCCTGCGATCGAAGTTCTTCGCGCGTTTGGGTCGGCGTTTCAGGCGTTTCAGGCGTTTCAGCACTAGAGAGCTCCGCGTCGATCGCGCAGCGACCTTCGTCCGAATCGGTGCGTCCGAGAATCGGTTTCATCGTCGAGCGGATCCGTGATTGGCAAACAAGCCCCACACAGCAAAGTGCGTGCCGCTTGCCCTCGGCGCTGCGAGAGCACATAAAACAGCAAATTTATCGCTCTGTCGGGCGACCGGCTCGGCGCGGGCCGCCGATGCTCAGCCAGCGCGTCTCGCATTTGTGCCCCAGTTGTGTGGCGGCTGCTGTGCC
>JAEUAF010000707.1 GCA_019695485.1 Sorangium sp. | reverse complement strand
GACAGCGGACGCAGCTCGGGCACGAAATGCGGGTTTTGCAGGAAGCGCACGTCGAGCACCATGTCCGCGTCGACGGGCGTCCCGAACTTGAATCCGAATGAGACGATGCGGGCGTGCACGCGCGGCAGGCGGCCTGCGCCCGGGGCAAAGTGTTCCCGCACCAGGCGACGCAGCTGGTTGACCGTGAGGTTCGTGGTGTCGAGCACGATGGTCGCGCGCGCGCGGAGGGGCGTCAAAAGCTCCCGCTCGAGCCGGATGCCATCGAGCACGGCTACCGCCGAGCCCTCACTGCCGGGTTCGAGCGTGGTGCTGAGCGGGTGGGGGCGCCGCGTGCTGCTGAAACGCCGCAAAATCGCCTCGTCCGTTGCGTCGAGGAACAGGACCTCGACGTTGCGATCGCCGGGCTGCGAGAGCTCATTGATGGCGGCGGCCGCGTTGTCCAAGAAGCCGCGCACACGCACGTCGATACCAATCCCGACGCGCGTCAGACCCGCCGCGGAGAGCGCGGTCAGGGTGCTCGCGAGCACGGGCGTGGGGAGGTTATCGACGCAGAAAAAGCCGAGATCTTCCAGCGCGTGAACCGCCGTCGACTTCCCTGCGCCGCTCAAACCCGTGACCACGGTCACGGAGCTCGCGCTGCTCGGGCGGTAGGACGGCTGCATGGCGGCGCTCATCGTCGACGCTCTCCGGGCACGACCGGCGGCGGGGCAGAGCTCTCGTTGATGGGCGGCGGAGAGCGATAGGCGACGCTCGGAGGCCGTGAAGTCTGTGTGGAGTCGTCCGCACGCAGCAGACCGCTCTCCAGACGCTGCACGAAGTCGCGCGCAGAATGGTGGCCGGCCTGCCGCAGAAGCTCGTTGCGGGCCGCGATCTCGATGATGCTGCTCATGTTGCGACCGGGGCGCACGGGCAACACCACCTCACGCACTGGGATCCCCAAGATCTCGCGGTGGCGATCTTCGAGGCCGATTCGATCGTAGTCGGCGTCGGGCTGCCAGAGCGACAGCTCGACCACCAAGTCGATGCGCTTTCGCTCACGGATCGCGGTCACCCCGAACAGGTCTTTGATGTTCAGCACGCCGAGCCCGCGTACCTCGATGTGATGGCGTAGTAGGGCTGCCGGCTGCCCGAAGACCATGCTGGGCGGTCGGTAGTCGCAATCGATAGCGTCATCCGCCACCAGGCGATGGCCGCGCATCACGAGCTCGAGCGCGCACTCGCTCTTACCGATACCGCTCTTGCCGAGCAGCAGCACCCCTACTTCGAACACATCGACCAGCACGCCGTGGATTCGCGTGCGCGGGGCCAGGCGTTCGTCGAGTAGCGCGTGAACGGCCGCAATTACCGCCGAGGAGCGCTCGGCACACACCACGAGCGGGGTCCCCGTGCGCTCCGCGGCCTCCGAGAAGGGCCGCGGAGGGTCGACCCCGCGCGTGACCAGCACGCACGAGAGACCGAGCGAAAATAGGCTATCGGCGGCTTGTCGTTGCGTCTCGGTCGTGAGCGTCTCGGCGTAGCTCAGCTCGGTTTCCCCGAGCACTTGAATGCGCGTGGCCACGACGCCCCGCAAATGCCCCACCAACGACAGCCCTGACTTTTGAATCCGGGGATGGTCGATGCTGCGTCCGAGCCCATTGGCGCCCGCGACCAGCCTCACGTTGAGGCCGAGCGCGGGGTCGTCCAGCAGATCGCGCACGGAAACTCCGCGCGCGATCTCCGGGGGCTCGGGCGATGGCCTCACGTCTTGACCTCCGCGCGGGCATCGTTGATTTGGATGAGCTCGAACGCGGCGGCCGCGCTCTCGGACGAGACCAGACGCTCGCGCGTGCTGGTGTCCCGCAAAAGCCGCGAGATTCGCGCCAGCGTGCGCAAGTGCTCCCCCGTGGCTCGCTTCGGACCAACCACCCCGAACACGATGTTGACGCGCCCGCCGTCGATGGCATCGAAATCGATACCCTTCGGACAGAGCACGAGGGCGGCGGCTTGGGTTTCCGCCTCCTCCACCGCGGTGTGCGGAATGGCGACGCCGTCACCGATGCCTGTGCTCTGGAGTCGCTCGCGCTCCAAGAGCAGCGCTTCCACGTGCGATTTGTCGATGCCCAGCGCCGGGGAAAGCATCTCCGCCAGCGCACGCAACGCGCCTGGCTTGTCTCGCACGGTTCCACCATCACCATCGACCAAGATTCGGTCGACACTAAGAATTTCGCAAAGTCGCATGCTTGGCTCCATTGCCCGGAAGCCTGATAACTCGGCTAGGCGCGGCTCTTCTTCTTGGCGGGCCTGGGAGCGCTCGCCGCTTTCGGTTTGGCTTTCGCCTTTTTCTTAGCGCCACCATCGCCCGCGGCAACCGCGGCGACAAGAGGCTTCGAGCGCACACTGTCTGCGCCACGGCGCTTGGCTTGGGCGGCGCCTTTCACGCCACGAATTTGGCGTTCGAGCTTGCTCATGATTCGGTCGATCGAGGCATACATGTCCTCGCTGCTTTCCTTCGCCTCCAAATGCTCGCCCCCGCTCGAGACTCGCGCCTCGGCGATCTGTTTGAGGCCATCGATGGTCAGGGTTACCTTCGCGGTCATCGGTTGTCGCAGGAACTTCTGCAACTTGCTGACCTTGTCCGACGCGTAGCGCTTGATCGCTTCGCTCGACCCGACGTGCCGGAAGGTGATGCTGATGTTCATTTTGCCTCCTGCCGGCCGGGGGCCAGCTGGTTCTACATTACTCGAAGCGCCGATCCGGATGCGAAAAGGTGGGCAGGCCTACATCCCTTCCCTGCTCTTTTTAGCCAATACCCAGGTCTCTCGCGCAACATCGCCCGGGTGCCGGGCGGCAACCCCCTGGAAATCCCGGGCGGGTTAAGCTCCCTCTGGCGTGATTACGGGCAGCCTCTCACCTTCACAGGCGGGGCGGCCCGGGCGGGCTTGATGCAGAGCCGGGCCGCGCGCCTAGAACATCCGCTTGCGCTTGGACGACGCCAGGATGCCGAGCATCTCACGGTACTTCGCGACCGTGCGGCGGGCGATCTTGATGCCCTCGGTCTGCTCGAGGCGGTCCACGATCTGCTGGTCGCTGATCGGGTTCGACTTGTCTTCCTCTTCGATGAGCTTCTTGATCGCCTGCTTGACGCTCTCGCTAGCGATGTCTTCGTTGGCGACGCGACGGATGCTCGAGTTGAAGAAGTACTTGAGCTCGAACAAGCCCTGCGGCGTGTGCATGTACTTGTTCGTGGTCACGCGCGAGATGGTCGACTCGTGCATGCCCACCGCCTCCGCCACGTCCCGCAAGATCATGGGCTTGAGGCAAGCCACTCCCCGTTCGAAGAACTCGCGCTGCTTCTCGACGATGCACTCCGCCACGCGGATGATGGTCTTTCTGCGCTGCTCGATGGCCCGAATCAGCCACTGCGCATTACGCAGCTTTTCGCCAATGAATTCCTTGGCGCTGGGGTCCTTCATCATGCGCTTGGTGAGCGACTCGTTGATGAACAGTCGTTGCACGCCGCGATCGTTGTCGATGACGACGAAATCGCTGCCGTCTTTGATCACGTACACGTCCGGGGTGATGCCGATCGTGCGCTCGTCCTGATCCGTGAAATTCCGCGCCGGCCGACTCTCGAAGTCCTGAATCTCCTTGGCCGCCTCGTACACGTCCTCGAGCGAGATCTTCATCTCGCGAGAGATGGCCTGGTAGTTGTGCTTCTCGAGGTGCTGGAGGTGATTCTTGATGATCTCGGTGACGGTCTCGCCGGGCTCGTAGCCCGCGACCTTGGCCTGGATCATCAAACATTCCCGGAGATCTCGCGACGCAACCCCGAGCGGGTCGAAGTTTTGAATCATCTCGAGGACGAGCGGGGCGTCGTCCGGGTGTAACCCCGCCTCCTCCGCTAGATCTTCGATGGTAAGGTCCGGGGTCCGGGTCCCGTCGGGGCGCTCTACCCCTTCGAGATCGAGGTAGCCTTTGTCGTCGAGGTTGCCGATGACTAGTTCGGCGAAGCCGCGCTCGGCCTCCATGAAGTCGCTCATTTGCAGCTGCCAAAGCAGGTGATCCTGCAAGCTTCGCGGCTTGGTGAGGTTCTGCTCGATGGGCGGCAGCTCCTCGAACCCGCCGCGATTGGCGGTGGGCGACTGCTGCAAGGTGCGGTTTTCTAGGAACTTCTCCCAGTCGACTTCCCGCGTGGCCCGCTCGGTCTGCTTCTGGTCCTCGGTCGCCTTCTGGTAATACGACCCCGGATCCTCGATGACTCGCGGCTCTGCGTTGGCCCGAGTGTCGCCAGATTCGGCTCGATTTCGATCCGCTGGCTCGTCCTCCGAGAGCACGGGGTTGTTATCCAGCTCCTTTCGGACCTCCTCGATGAGCTCGAGCCGGGACAGTTGCAGTAGGCGAATCGCCTGCTGCAACTGAGGCGTCATGACTAGCTGCTGAGACAGCCTGAGCTGCTGCTTGATCTCCATCTGACCCATCGACCTCGAGGCGATACTCCTCGGAGTTGAGGCAGTCTAACACCCTCAAGCAAAAAGCGCGCCTCTCCAACTCGAGTCCCAGAGCGATTTGGTGGGTGGAGCGGATTTGAGGTGGGAACGTGCCCACGCCGCGCCCGGCTCATCAAGAAGATGGCGAATTTCGCCGAGCTGGCACCGGTCCCGCAGCCGGGTATGGGCTGCGGCGCGAGTCTGGATCTTGTCGAGCTGATGTCCCACAGGCGTCGCGCTTGACCGCACGCCCGAGGTCCGGGAGGCTTTCCTCTAGTGCAGCGCCGAGTCGCCCAAGGAAAGACGCCAGCATCCCGGCTGAAGACTCTGTACCTGCACGTCCATTCGCAGCACGGGCCCGCGGCTGCGGATGCCTTCTTGCTCAGCACGCGCCTCGATCGCGATTTTTTGACTGACGAGACGCGCCTGGTGCCGCTCGAGCTCTGGCACGCCGCGCTGGTCGCGTTCGCCTCACGCTGGGGTCGCGAGAGTATCCCGCGCACGCTGCATGCTGCCGTTCACCCAGAGAATTTGGGAGTTTGGACCCACGTGCTGCGCGGCGCTGGGGATGTGGGCGCAGCGTACCGACGTCTCGAGCAGTTCGGCGGCGAGCACGTCTGGACCGAGCGCTGGCGTACGCTCGAACAGGGTCCGGGATATTGGCGCGGCGCCCTGCGCACCGGCATCGAGGCGAGCCTCGAGCGCGATGGCTTGTTCGCGCTCGCCCGCACCGCAGAACTTGCCAGCGTTCCTCTGCTCTTCGGACTCGGGCCCGCAACGGTCACCGCGCGCAGCGAAGAACCCCAAGGGGTCAGCGGCAATTTGGGCGAATTCGAGGTGCGCTGGCGGGAGCCTTCGACCACGCGCACGGCGTTGGTCGGCACGCTCATCGGCGCTAGCGCGGGCACTGGTTGGAGCGCGCTCACGGGGAGCACCACCCTTGCCGCCGCCACGCTGCTCGGCGCAGTCGCCGGCGGAGTCGTGGCTGCGCTCGCAGCCCATGAGGAGCGGCGCCGCGCCCAATCGACCGCGCAGCTGATGCGCATCCAAGCGCTGGAGCGCGCCGCAACCCTGAGAGAGGCCCGAGAAAAGGGCGCTGTCGGCTTTCATGCGGGGCAGGTCGTCGCCGGTCAATATCGCCTCACGGAAAAGCTCGGGGCCGGGGCGAACGGCACGATTTGGGAGGCCGAGCGCATCAGCGACGGCGGGCTGGTGGCCATCAAGTTGCTTCGCGCCGCCGTCGCTCACGACACCATCGCCGCCGATCGCTTGCGCCGCGAGGCCGCTGCGCTGGGCTTGGCGTGGCATCCGAACGTGGTCGAGATCTACGACGACGGGCACTTGCCGGACGGCACGAGTTACCTCGTCATGGAGCGCTTGTACGGCGAATCTCTGGCTACACGCCTGCGGCGCACGGGCATGCTTACGCCGCGTGACGTGTTGCCGATCGCGCTCGAAATCTGCGACGCCTTGGGCGCCGTGCACGCGGCAGGGATCGTTCACCGCGACGTGAAACCGAGCAATATCTTCCTCGCCGTCGACCCCGCAGCCGCGGAAGGCACGGCGGCGCGTGGACACGCCAAGATCCTCGACTTCGGCGTGGCGCGCGTGGAGTGGGCGGAAACCCGGCTCACCAACGCGGATGTTCCGCTTGGTACGCCTGGCTACATGCCGCCTGAACAAGTGGAGGGGCAAGAGGTCGACGCGCGCAGCGACGTTTACGCTTTGGGCGCGGCGCTGTACGAGTGCTTGTCGGGCCGGGCACCGCCCGCGCGCTCGACGGAAACTTGGGATCAGCCGACGAACGATGAGTCGGCTTCGGAGAGCGGCGTGCAACCGGCGCTGCGCGCAATCCCCAGTGAATGGCGTTCGATCATCGAGAAAGCGATGGCGCCGTTGCCGCGAGACCGCTTCGCGGACACCCGAGCCTTTCGCGAGGCCCTGCTCCGCACGCCAGAAGCGCAGCGCGAATCAGCGTGAGCGCAAGAGCACCACGTATGCTTGCGAGGTGCCGCGCAGCGGCAGGACTGCGGCTGGCTGAAAGCGCTCCACGCCGGCGAGACCCGACACTCGAGCCTCGACCGCTCGCGCAAAGCGAAGCTCCGGCCAGTCCGCGAGTTTGGGGGCCTCCGCGAGCAGCACGAGCGCGTCGATGTCCCGCGCTTCCAGGAAGTCGTCGGGAATGCGCTTGCTCGTATGGCCGCCGGCGAGCCGGGCCACGCTTGGATCCGTGACACCCGCGAGGTCGACAATGGTGGCTGCAGAGGCTGCCCCAACCCAACCGACGTCCAGCGTCGCAATGCGTGCGGCGTGCGCGAGCACCGGCGCCGCGGCCGCGATCAGCTCCGCTCGCTGGGTCCCCACCTGACGAGCGCGCGGACCGAGACCGTAGTCCACCATCACGCAGGCAACCACCGCGGCCCCCAAGCGCAGCGCACTGCTCCAGCCGGGCGCGCTTTCGGCGAGTTCAGCCCCCGCCAAGATCAGGCTCGGCAACACTGGAACGAACAGCCGATAGAGCGGCATCCAATCGCCGCCAACCAGCACGAGCACCGCGAGATGCACCAGCGCGGCCAGCGCCGCCACGCGCACGCGAGGCCTCGCGCGCCGATACGCCGGGCCTGCAACCAGCAACCAGGGCGCGCCGCTGAATGCGAGCGCGCCCAAGGCGTAACGCAGACCCGATGTTGCGTCGGAGGGCTTCGCCAACACCGAGAGCGGATAGGCCGCACCGAATAGCCAAGTGCGCGTCACCGCGACCGCCAGAAAAGGACCGACCGACCAAGCCGCCGCACGCGCCCCGCGCAGCCAGCGTTCTCGCGTCGAACCGGGCGCGACCCCAGCATTCCCCACGCTCCAACAAAACACCCACGGCAAGAGCTCCGGACGAAGCCCCGCCGCCAGTCCCAGCGCACAGCGACCGAAGCCACTCGAACTCAGCCCAACCGTCGTCAAGCCGAGCACGAGGCCCGTCTCCATCCCGGCTACGGACCAGGCAGCAAGCGGCCCGCTGACGAGCAGTAGCGCCAGACCCACGCAGAGCGCTCGCCCGCCAAGTCGCGCCAACGAACCCCCGAGCCAGGCCACTGCCCCGAGCCACGCGAGCGTGCCCAGCCACTTCGCGGCAAGCAGCGCCTCTGCCGACCCGACGGCCGCAAACGGCACCAATAAGTGCGCCCAACCGAGCGGCGTCACCGCGTCGACCACCGGCCCGTTGGCATTGAAGCGGTAGCCGTGACCGGTGGCGATCTGGTGCGCGACCCGGGTGCTGATCAAGGCGTCGTCGACCGTGAACCCCCAAAACCAGACCACGGGCAGCAGAGCGACGAGCGGCGCGCAGATCACCCCCAGGAGCGATTTTATTGACGGGCGCAGGCGTTCCATAGCGGGCAGGTTCACATCGCGCGATCAGGGATAAATCCTGCGGGTTCAGTGGGCGCGTTCGGTCGCCGTCACGGCCTTGGCAGCAAACGGCACGGGGCTAGCGGGGCCGAACGCCCGTGTCCAATCTTGCGCGATTCAACCCTAAAAGTGGGGAAGTTTTGGGCTTCTCCTTACGATGAGCAACGTCTGATGTCAGCCATCGAGGTGGTCGTTCGCCCACGCCCGCAAACCGCGCCGTCCGCGGCCCTAGCTCCACTTCACGGTCTCTTCGACGTGATTGTGGACGGGGTCAATCTCACCGCCCGCTTGGGTGAGGGGCAAGCGCTTTCCGTACTCTCGGATCTCGGTCATGCCGTTGCGGCATTGAGTCGAGGAAAGCGAGACCGAGCTACGTTGCCCCTCTATACCGAGGACCAAGCCTGGGAGCTTGGGCTCGAGGCGGACGGGACAGACGTGCTGCTCAGCGTGTACCGGGTCGGACCTCTGCCCGAGGTGGCAATCCACGAGCGGCGAGTCGATCTCGTCGGCCTGCGGGCGGCCATCGCGCGAGCCATCGACGAAGCTCGACTCCAGGATTCGACGCCCGCGGTCGCTGGCGGACTCGCCGCAGTGCGTCGGCTGCTCGACGCGCCCTGGGCCAGCTACGGCCGGCTCCCGCTCGAGCGCGCCACGGCGACCTTGGCGACGAAACCGTCCGGCGGCCTGTCGTTCTCGGCGCAAGCGGCCTTCCGAACCGCGAGCTCGAACGAGTTCGCGGCCGGCTCGCCGCACGTCGAACGCGCCGACCTCCACTCGCTGCTGTTGCGGGGCTCCCTCGCGGCGACGGCTCGGGGGCGCAGCGTGCGGCTGGAAAACGTGTCGCTCTTCCTGGTAGCGGAACGACTGATCGCGCTGGCCGAAGAGGTGTTGGAGGCGTGGCGCGGTGAGCGAGCCCTCGTGCGGCGCGTGAACGTGGACGGGGCGGGCATCGCGATTCAGCGTGGCCCCGGCGATGGCCCGCTGACCTTGACGCTCAGCACGCGCGGAGCAAACCGCGAGGGCGGGGTCACCTTGGTGCGGCTCGAGCCGCCCTGCGTGGTGAAAGCCATTGCGCGCTTTGCTCGCCTGCTCTGCGAGAAGTTCGTCGAATTCGACAAGGGCCAAGCTCAAAACCTGCGACTCTTGGCGCTGAGCCGGGCGGCGGGCGAGCTCGACGGCGCCGTCGCTGACGCCACCGCGGAGGACTCACTCACGAACCCCGAGCCCGAGAGCTACCGATCGTTCGGGCTGCCGCGCAGTCGGCTCGAGCCTGGCATGTGGGAAAACGCTGGCAAGATGCGCTTTTCGCCGCGTTGGGTCGCGACGGTGCCGGGCATCGATCTGCGAGCCACCTTTCATTGCGGGGATCGCATCGTGGTGGGTAGCCAGCGCGAAACCGCGTGCCTCGAGAGCGCCAGCGGCAAATTACTGTGGCGCGTCCCGGGACAACGCGCTGCTTGCGTCGCGACACCGCTCGGCATCGCTCGCATTCATCAAGACGGGCTGCTCGAGCTGCTCGACATGGATCGCGGCGAACCCCGCTTTTCGACGCGCCTGCGCCCGCGAGCCGCGACGGGGGCGGCCGGCGCGCTCGTCAACGCGCCAGGCCTTCCACGACTGCTCGTGCTGGCAGAGGGCGATCGCTCGGTGACCGCGGTTGACCTCGTCTCCGGCGAAGTGCGTTGGCGCTACAGCGCGCGACGCCCCACGAACTATCGCCTGCGCCGCGCTGGCAAACTGTTGCTCGCGGCAGGGGGCGACTCGGCGCTGGTAGCGCTCGACGTCGTCACCGGCGAAGTCGTGTGGCGCGTGCGCGACCGCCTGCCCTTTACGGGCGACCTCTGCGTCGACAAAGACAGCGCATTTGCGTTGGCTGGCGGACCCATCGGACCCGTTCGACTCTTCCACGTCGACTTGTGGAGCGGCGCGGTGCGCTTCAACGCCGAGCTCGACGATCGCCCCATCCCTGGCCAAGCGCCGCTGATCGGGCGCGGCCGCGTGATGATCCCCGTGCGCGACCGGCGCGGCGTGGGCGTCGTCGCGTTGGGTCGCGAAACCGGGGAAGTGATGTGGCGCCACGAGCCGGGACTTGGCTCGCCGACCACGGCGTGGTTCGCGCTCGACGACATCCTCGTCGCCAACACGGCGGCCGGCGCGCTCTTAGCGATCGAGGCCGAAACCGGGACGCTCCGCTATAACCACGTCTTTTCGCGCAACGTAGACGCCGATCAGCCGCGACGACTCGAACCGGTGTTGCGCAACGGCGCACTGTTCGTGCCGCAACACCGAGTGCACGTGGTGCGTCCGCGCGACGGCGAAGTGATCGGCAGCGTCCCGAGCGATCTGATTCCGGATTTACTGCGCGTCGACGATCGCTGCAGCGTGTACCTGGCAGAAGAAAGCGGTCACTTGGCGGCCTTCGGGGTCGCACCCAAGCTCGAGCTCGTCCGTTAACCTCCGCGAGGCCTCGGGGGCCCCCCGC